>CANBQQ010000369.1 GCA_947371715.1 Flavipsychrobacter stenotrophus | reverse complement strand
AGGAATGTAACTCCCACTACCTGTATAACAAACGACATTACAGTAGACACGTGTAGTGGCTCCAGCAACATAGCAGTGAGCATGTTGGTAGTAATGACAATGGCTATATTAATGAAGTTATTGGCCACAAGCAGGGTAGCCAGCAGCATTTTGGGTTGGTCAAGTAGTTGGGATGCCTGGCGTGCAGAGCCTTTTTCCTTCGATTTGAGAAAGTGAATGTCTTTAGCAGACAGTGAAAAGAATGCAGTTTCGGCACCGGCTATTACAGCGGTCATCAAGAGCAAAACAATGATAACAATAATAAGTATAGTGGCGTTTGACGTAGTTGCCGCACCTGTAGCTTCGAGAAATAAATTTGTGAAGTGTCTATGACCTTCGGGTATTCCTTCCAATGGTAAAAAGTTTGTTGAATAAATCAAAATTAAAAAAAGGCACGAAATAAAAAAGTGTTTCCACCCGTTTACTCATCATATAAATAACATACCACCATTGTATTTCCCTCATTTATCTCCTGTTCAGATGTAAATGTGGTCGGTAGCGGTTCTATTATCCTTTCATTAATCTATTAAAAGTATAGATTATTTCGCAGAAACGACAGAACTGTTTTAGGGAAGGCAATCGTAGCAAGCTCCGCAGTTGTTGCCCAGAAGCCATCTTCAGGGATAAAAGAAGGTTTTTCTTCCACATCTACCGTAAAGAATCGGCTCTCAATAATTCTGTGGGTTAAGCGTTGCGTTCCCTTGCCCCCATAATCTATATTAATATATTGTAATTGTAGTTCTTTGAATGACGTAATTTGTAACAGCTCTTTTTTGTCGATCGCTTGTTCCGTTTCTATCATCAGCGGTTCGTGCAGATTTTCCCATATATCTTTCCCGGTTCTTTTGTGCAGCCATATTTTATCGGCCCATTTTATAACCAGGTAGTTGAAGTGACGGGTGGCAACAGTTATCTTTTTACTGCGCACAGGCAGCAGGGTAGTAAGGTTTTGGTGAAAGGCTACACAATTCTTTTGCAGCGCACACTGGTCGCACAATGGATTACGCGGAGTACAAACTGTTGCGCCAAGGTCCATAATGGCCTGATTGTAACCCTGGCTATGTGCCGGGTCTATCAGTTCCTGGGCAAGAGTGGCAAACTGTTTTTTGCCGTCGGTGGTATCAAATGGTGTTGCTATGGCAAAGTAACGGGAGAGCACTCTGTACACATTACCGTCTACCACTGCATGGGGCAGTCCGTAAGCAAAGGAAGCTATTGCGGCTGCAGTGTAGGGCCCGATACCTTTGAGCGATATGATGCCTTCATAGGTATTCGGGAATTTGCCGCCAAACTCACTGGTTACCAGTCGCGCGGTCGCCAGCATATTTTTGCAGCGGTTGTAGTAGCCAAGTCCCTGCCATATCCTAAAAACGTCTTCATCTTTGGCGGCGGCCATGTCGGCAATGGTGGGGTAGGTCTCGGTGAAGCGCAGATAGTATGGCATACCCTGTAGCGCGCGGGTTTGCTGCAATATGATCTCCGATAACCATATTTTATAGGGATCCTGCTCATTTTTCCAGGGCAGGCTGCGGTCATTATCATTGCTGTGCCAGCTAAGCAGTTGGGTAGTGAAGTATTTTTTTAGCCCTTTAGAGATTTCCATCGGGATGCAAATTACTGGATAATCTTGTGTTTTCAGTTTCACGCAGATGTTATTCAGGTTCAAGCAAAGAGCGCAAAGTTAGTTCTCATAAATAGAACGCAAAAAGCGCAAAGCTCATGTAAGAGAGCGCAAAGAGTTGATGCAGGGCTCGTGTATTTGCATAAGCCGTGCTTTGCGTTCTCAAGCGGGATCTTTGCGCTCTTTGCTTGAACCTGAAAAAACTCAGCGCTCAGTTAACGCAGAGACTAGCTTTACATCAACTCTTTGCGCTCTTAGCGTAGTATAGGGGGACAATTGCTCTGCGGTCTTTGCGTGAACCTGAATAACATTTGCGTGAACCTACATAATCCCAAAAAAAACATTGGAGGAAACCACAAGGATAAGTGAAACCTAAAGCCTATTTTTGCATCCAATTTTGACTACAACCAATGGAAAACATTAATCTCAAAGAGATGGCCACACAGGTGCGCCGCGATATAGTTCGTATGGTGCATAAGGTACAGAGTGGCCACCCGGGTGGTTCACTGGGCTGCACAGATTTTCTTACCGCGCTCTATTTTCAGATCATGAACCGCAAGCCGGGTTTTGATATGGATGGTGTAGGTGAAGACATCTTCTTCCTGTCCAATGGTCATATCTCTCCGGTGTTCTACAGTGTATTGGCTCGTAGCGGTTATTTCCCGGTTAGTGAACTGGGTACTTTCCGTCATATCAACTCTCGTTTGCAGGGGCACCCTGCTACACATGAGCATTTGCCGGGTGTACGTATTGCCAGTGGCTCTTTGGGCCAGGGGTTAAGCGTGGCATGTGGTGCTGCACTGGCTAAGAAAATGAACAACGATACTAACCTGGTCTATTCCCTTCATGGTGATGGTGAATTGCAGGAAGGTCAGAACTGGGAGGCAATAATGTTTGCCGCTCATCATAAAATAGATAACCTCATCAGCACAGTCGACTTTAACGGCCAGCAGATTGACGGTCCTACCGATAAGGTAATGGGGCTGGGTTCTTTGCGCGACAAGTTTGAGGCATTTGGCTGGCAGGTAATGGAGATGAAGGGTAATGTGATGGAAGATGTGATTAAGGTAATGGCCGATGCAAAGGCTGCTACCGGTAAGGGCAAGCCAATTTGTGTATTGATGCATACAGGCATGGGGGCAGGTGTTCCTTTCATGGAAGGCTCTCACGAGTGGCACGGTATTGCACCAAACGATAAGCAATTGGAAGAGGCATTGACCATTTTGCCTGTTACTACTTTTGGAGATTATTAACAGCATCTTATTCTTATAAACAGTAAATTTGATATGCAGCCCTCACTCAGGGCTGCATATCTTATGTTATAGTAATCATGCGGTCGCATTATATGAAACGGACTTTTGCTCTATCTCTTCTTGTTCTTGCTGCCATGGGGGCATTACTTCCCTCGTGCAAAAGAAAAGAAGTGTTCGAGACCCGCAAAACCCGCATACAGCACGACTGGAAACTGGTAAGGACGGCAACTGATGCCAATGCCAATGGGGTTATTGACGCATCTGAGATCCACCCTGTGAGTGCAACCTACATAGCCACACTCACATTTAAGAGCGACCTTACAGGCAACGAAAATGTAATCGCTAACGGGGTTACTACCGATTATCCCTTTACCTGGACAATGGACCCTACGCTTGATACCATAACCCGAAGTGGAGTGGGACATAATGTGGTCAAGTACTTCCTGGCCGATATCTCCTCTATCAACATGGACCTGACTACCATGACCGACCTTGGTGTAGCGGGTTACTATTATGAACGCAAATAAAATGCCTTAGCGCCGGGTACTTCTTAATAACCTCTATTTCATTATCTTCACCTGCATATCTGTAGTGAATGGCATCAAACAAAACAACGTGGATAAACGGGTTGGATAGTATCAGGTTTGTCCTGGCACTCATTGTTTTGTTGTCACATATTCACAATCCTTTTGCTGAAGCCTTAAAGCACTCCCACAATGTTGTTGTCCACTTTGCGGGCATATTTATGGAGCATCTGTTCAGCGGAGCAGCTGCCGTAGCCGGGTTCTTTATTATTTCAGGTTTCGTTATCCATTACCCCAATAAAGATAAGGAGATACTGGATGTTGTTCCGTTCCTAGTTCGCCGCCTGGTGAGGATAGTTATACCCATGATCGTTATAGGTATGATCGCGAGCCATTACAACCAGTATTATGCCTTACCATTGTGGAGCCTTTATTGCGAACTGGCCTACTATATCTTATATCCGGTATTGTTCAGGATAAAGTGGAGTTGGAGCACCAAATTGTATTTGTCCTATATAGTCTGTGCAGCTTTTGTAGCTGTGCTTTTGGGGGCAAATGCGGGATGGCTCACAGGCATACATTTCAATGGTCGGGGTCCTTATTGGCAGACCTGCATAATATTCATTAATCTCCCAAGCTGGCTTCTGGGTGTAGTGCTGGCAGAGCATATA
>CANBQQ010000368.1 GCA_947371715.1 Flavipsychrobacter stenotrophus | reverse complement strand
ATGCAAAAGCGTAAGATGTTTTTTATGTAAACGTTCATTTTGTTCTGTTACTTTTTTACCGGTACTTCTTCCAGTTGTTTTCGCTCTGCATCCATCAGGTTCTCCAGTACATACACATACTGCAGGCTTCTGAAGTTGGTAGCCGGCTTCAGGTATAATTGCTGCTTGCCGTTCTTTTTGTTGATCTCAATTACACTTACCGTACCTATCAATACATCGGGTGGGAATGTGTTGCCAAAAGATGTTGTGAACACAGAATCACCCTTTTTGATCTTTGCTTCAGGTGGCATATCCTTCATCAGGAAAACCTCAGGCTTTTCATTGTCCCATACTGTTGACTTAAATGTACCATCCTTCAGTTTGGCACTTACCTGCTGCTTGTTGCTGAGTATAGATAATATGCTGGCGAAATGCGCAGTGACGTATTCTACACGCCCTACGAGCCCCGTACCGGAAATAACGCTCATGCCTTTTACAATGCCGTCTTTGGTTCCGCGGTTAATGGTAATGTAGTTGTTTACTCCATCAACCGAGTTATTAATTACTCTGGCTGTGCGATACACATAGTCAGCATACTTCACTACATGGGTTGTGGTGTCTGATGTGGCTAGTTCTCTGCGCACCGGCATATCCTTAAGGGTATCTACCGTGCGGTATTGGTCTACTATTTTACGTAGCCTCATGTTCTCGTTCAGCAGGCTATCATTCATTCTGCCAAGGCCAAAGTACTTGTCCATATCACTCTTCTTCTCATAGAGAATACCAACAGCTGTGTTAGCAGAACTCACTATCTCATCGCCCTGCAGATTGTGGGCATGCGAGATCAATACCAGGCACAATATCTCCAGCCCTGCAAAGAGTATCAGGTTGAAGAAACGCCGTATGATGAGTATGAAATTGCGCACTTAAAAACTAAAAAGTTAAAACTAAAAACTAAAAAGCGTGTCGTCGTACAGGTTAGCTTAACAAACCGCCAGAACAGTAGACGCCAGAACCTGAACTATTATAAAACAGCTCCGTAAAGGAGCTGTTCGTTTATTTCATCAGGAAAGGCATTCTCGCAATGTTTTTCAGTGCCATGCCCGTTCCGCGTACTACAGCACGCAGCGGATCTTCTGCCACATGTACCGGTAGCTTTATTTTATGAGATATACGCTTGTCTAGTCCGCGTAGCAATGCACCGCCACCTGTAAGATACAGGCCGCGACGATAGATGTCTGCCGCCAGCTCAGGAGGCGTACTTTCCAATGCTTTTAATATCGCTTCTTCAACCTTGAATATTGACTTGTCCAAAGCTTCTGCTACTTCCTGGTAAGAAACCATTATCTGCTTAGGAATACCTGTAACCAGGTCACGACCGTTAACGGCAATATCATCGGGCGGATTATCCAGTTCTTTCAAAGCAGACCCTACATGTATCTTTATTTGTTCTGCCGTACGCTCACCTATCATTAAGCTATGATAGCGGCGCATAGCCTCCATAATATCTCCTGTAAATTCATCACCTGCAATACGAATAGACTGGTCGCAAACAATACCTGCCAATGCAATAACAGAGATACCTGTAGTACCGCCACCTATATCAATGATCATGTTACCCGTAGGCTCTTCAACATCTATACCTATACCCAGGGCTGCCGCCATTGGCTCGTGTATCATATACACTTCCTTTGCGCCTGCCTGTTCTGCAGAGTCACGCACAGCGCGTTTCTCCACCTCAGTAATGCTTGATGGTATACAGATAACCATTCTCCAACTTGGCGGGAACATTGGTTTCTTAGGATATACCATTTTGATCATTTCACGCAGCATGCCTTCAGCTGCATTAAAGTCTGCAATTACACCGTCTTTTAAGGGGCGAATGGTTTTCAGATTCTCATGCGTCTTTTCATGCATCATCATTGCCTTTTTACCAACTGCAACAATTTTATTTGTCGTTCGGTCTATGGCTACTATAGATGGTTCGTCTACTACTACCTGGTCGTTATGTATTATTAGTGTATTGGCTGTGCCAAGATCTATCGCTATTTCCTGAGTAAGAAATTTAAAGAAGCCCAAAAAGCTCATTATGTGTATTTTTATAATAATCGCAAAAGTGCGAAAAAGTATGTTCCCTGTGGCTAAATTTAGCCGATCGCAGCAAAATTATGCAAATAATACCACCTGAAAGGGAATTTATTAGGTATCTGCACAAAAATGCAATTATTTTTTTTAACGATACAGATATTTATTTCTAATGGAAATAAAATGCCATTCGTGTGGTCTCGATAACAGCCATTAATAAAGCGGTGAGGATCACCATTAATTTCAAAGAATAGGCGTTTGCTTTTTGCCGCAAAAAGCTGCCGGGTTAAGCAAGGAACCAATTATTTTTATTGCCTGTGCATTCAATTGCATTATTTGAGCGGTTACCTGCCGTCTTTTCAGCAAAAATCGATTACTTTTGCCGCCGGGGCGGATAGCCCTGTTTTTATATGCGCACCAGTTCCAGATTCAAAATTCAAAATTTCGTATACCTCTCCCTAAGTTGAGGTAAATGACGATTTTGGATGGCGATGATAGGATTTGTGTTTTTATCAGTTTTCCGAAATTTTGAATTTTTTATATGCCTCGCGACCTCTCCATTAAAAGTGTACTTATTATCGGTTCCGGTCCTATTATTATAGGACAAGCTTGTGAATTTGACTATTCAGGCTCCCAGGCCGCCCGCAGCCTTAGGGAAGAAGGGATTAAAGTGATCCTTATCAATTCTAATCCGGCAACGATCATGACCGACCCTATAATGGCGGACAAGGTTTACTTATTGCCGCTTACTGTAGAAAGTCTGGAGCAGATACTTGAAGAGAACCAGATAGATGCCGTATTACCAACAATGGGTGGACAAACCGCACTCAACCTGGCAAAAGAAGGTGAAGAGTTGGGTATATGGGAAAAGCACAATGTAAGATTGATAGGCGTTGACATTAAAGCGATCGACAAGGCCGAAGACAGAGAGTTATTCAGAAAATGGATGATACAACTGGGTGTACCGGTAGCAGAAGCCAGAACTGCCAATTCATTGCTGGAGGGTAAAGAATTTGCACAGCAGATAGGTTTACCAATTGTTATCAGGCCATCATTTACGCTTGGGGGCTCAGGTGGAGGAATAGTATATCATAAGGAAGAGCTGGATGGTGCCCTGGACAGGGGATTGACCGCATCGCCAATGCATGAGGTATTGGTGGAAAGGGCAATGATGGGATGGAAGGAATTTGAACTGGAGCTACTCAGGGATATGAATGATAACGTAGTTATCATTTGTACTGTTGAAAATTTCGACCCGATGGGTATTCACACGGGAGATAGTATAACTGTAGCGCCGGCAATGACGCTAAGCGATACTGCTTACCAGTTAATGCGCAATACCGCTATCATGATGATGCGCGACCTCGGCAATTTTGCCGGTGGATGTAATGTTCAGTTCGCATTGAATCCGGAAACTGAAGAAATTATTGCTATTGAAATTAACCCGAGGGTGAGTCGCTCTTCAGCACTTGCTTCAAAGGCAACAGGATATCCTATTGCCAAGATAGCCGCTAAACTGGCTGTGGGTTACAATCTCGATGAGCTGAAGAACCAGATCACACAAACTACTTCCGCTTACTTTGAGCCTGCACTGGACTATGTAATAGTAAAGATGCCCCGCTGGAACTTTGACAAATTCAAGGGAGCTGACGATACGCTGGGCTTGCAGATGAAATCTGTAGGAGAAGTAATGGCTATTGGCCGCACATTCCCCGAGGCATTGCAGAAAGCATGCCAGAGCCTTGAGAATAATGCTACTGGTCTGTCTTACATAAGTCAGCAGCGCCTGAGGCCGGAAGAAATAATAGATACATTGAAGCGCCCTACATGGGATCGCATCTTCAGAATAAAAGAAGCGATTGCTGCCGGTGTTTCAATTAAGACCATCAGGGAACTTACACAGATAGACCGCTGGTTCCTCTATCAGATCCAGGACCTTGTAAACTTTGAGTTGAAGATAAAGGCCGTCAAGCACATAGAGAAACTCACTTACGAGCTGTTGTTTGAAGCTAAAAAACTAGGCTTCAGCGACGATCAGATAGCAGAGCTATTGAA
>CANBQQ010000367.1 GCA_947371715.1 Flavipsychrobacter stenotrophus | reverse complement strand
TTTACTGCTTGTGTAGAAATGTCAAATTGTTCCGGCATTTCCAGATTATTGCTATCGGCGTAGCTCTCTCCAAAATTGCGGAAAGAATTGATGAGCCCCGGTTCTGTAAACACTTCTTCTTCAAACGACTTCTTATCAAAACTCTCATTCGCTCTGAAATACTCTACCGACTTATTGAGCAAATCGATTTGTTCTGTCTTAGACATCTCAAACTCCTGGGGTACCTGCTTGGCTATGAACTGCTTGGTAAGTGTCAGGAACTGATTGGTCTGAAAGTATTCATTGGCCTGCGGTAATATACCCAGGAAACCTTCTTTCCAGAAAACAGCTTCTTCTCCCTTATTGGCATTGTCATATATCAGCACATCAAATCCCGCCTCGGCATTGGTTGGGAATATCAACGCTCCCTTATCAAACTTAGACACCTCCACCCCTTCCCGCATGGTCATAGAGAACTGGTTGTTATTCATTTCCAGGTCTATAAAATTGCTCTTTGTCTCGGTCTTGTAAATACCAATTGCCTCTACATAAGCGCTATTGATCAGGCAATTATCATAGAGACACACATAAAGCTCGCCTGCTTTGATCTTAGGATGCAATGTATTTTCATACAGATGTTTGGCAATGTTGGCCGAGTTCACATGAAATGTTTCTGTATCTGCAAATGCATTTAAACAGAAATTGTATACCTCATGATAGTCAAGAGAAGTATTATGACTGAACGAGTATTTGTTCTGTTCATCAGTAAACTTTTCCAGGAAAGGATTTTTCATGATCAGTTTGTCCCGATCATTTAGATCCAGAGGCTTCTGCGAAACAACTATTTCATCTCCATTACCTTTATTGCCAATGTAGTGCACCGACACTCTTACTAACAGGCTATCGCTAAGATCCATTTACTTTTTGCTTTTTATGACCAATGACACTCTTCGCCGAATTGATCGGGTGCAAAAAACGTAAATAAAGCTAACACTCACAAAAGATTATGTACAAATCAAGTAACACGCAGACGTCATTAATAATGACTTATACCCCATTTAGAAATAGATGTCAATACATTCACTTATTTTTGTAGTATGGACCACAGTTCATCGATAATTAATTCACTCATAGATCAGGACCATTACAGCCGATGGCTGGGCTTGATCATTGATGATTATGGTCCCGGATACTGCAAACTACACTTTACAATAAGGCAGGAAATGCTGAATGGTTTTGGAATTGTGCATGGCGGCATTGTGTTCTCTGCAGCAGATAGTGCATTCGCGTTTGCATGTAACTCTCATGGCAGGCTTAGCGTTGCGCTTGATGTTCAGATAAGTTTCATGAGATCTGCAAAGGAAGGTGACACACTTTTTGTAGATTGTAAAGAGATCCATTTAGGTAATAAAACCGGGTTTTACGATACTTCCATCACAAACGAACAAAATGAAATTGTGGCTACCTTTAAAAGTACGTCATACAGAACAAGCAAAAATGTGTTAGATAATGAAACCCTCACCTAACTTATCTGGCACGTAACTTGTTATTATATATATAGTTGTACATTTGCTTACAGACAAAACTATGACAAATGAATAAGAAATTGATTACCAGAATAGTTATAGCGGTTGTTGTTGTAGGGGCAATAGGCGCAGGGGTAGGCTATATGATGTGGACAAAGCCACACCCAAAGGCTGAAGACCAGAAAGGCATTGTAATCACAACTACGGCATTAGCAAAAGAATATGCAACTGATGAGAAGGCTGCCGATGCAAAATACCTGGATAAGTGGATAGAAGTAACGGGAACAGTAAGTGAAACGGAAAAGAATCAGGACGGCGGACTGATGGTAGTCTTGCAAACTGAAGACCCAACAGCAGGCGTACAATGCACTATGGAAAACAAAGATGTAGTTGTCACCAAAGGAGAGAATGTAACTATAAAGGGACAATGCTCAGGAAATGGGATAACAGGTATTTCATTGACCAGGTGCATTAAATCAAAATAACTAACACATACTTACTACTAAAATAATATGAAGAAAATACTCCTTATTGCAGTACTCGCCATTTCTCTTGGCAGCTGCTACAATGACAAATATGATAAGCTCTACCCGGCACCTGTTGTAACAGTGGATCCTTGTGATACTGCTACGAATGCTTCAACTTATTCAGGCAACGTACAGAACCTGATGAGCCTGAATTGCGCAACCGCAGGTTGCCACGACGCAAATGAAATGGCCGGTGGTTATAACCTGTCAACTTATGATGGCGTTAAGGAAATAGCGGACAATGGCAGGTTGCTGATCACGATAAATAGCGGCAGCATGCCTAAAAGCTTGCCTAAGCTATCTGATTGTAAGATAAAACAACTTACCTACTGGGTAAACCACGGTGCACAAAATAACTAATAAATCAATCTCAACAATTAAAAACAAAAAATATACAACCATATGAAAAAGATAATCATCGCTACCCTGCTATTGGCTATTGCCGGCCCATCGTTCGCACAGAAATATATGACGCGCACTGCAAAGGTTTCTTTCAATGCAACTGCACCTAAATCCCCAGAAAAAATAGAGGCGGTTAACAATGAAGTGGCTACTATCATTGACTCAAAAACCGGCGATATTGTTTTCCAGATGCCAATAAAGAGCTTCAAATTTGAGCGTGAGCTGATGCAGCAGCACTTTAATGAGAACTACATGGAAAGTGATAAGTTCCCGAAGTCTGAATTTAAGGGTAAGATCACCAATGCGGCGGATATTACATTCACAAAAGACGGTACTTACAAAGCTACCGTGACTGGAACATTGACTATCCATGGAGTACCGCAAGCAGTAACTGTTCCCGGCACTATAACTGTAAAGGGTAACACCATTACAGCTAGCGCGAAGTTTGCTGTAAAGCTTGCTGATTATAAGATCACTGTTGCATCAATGGTTGCAGACAAACTAGCAAAGGAAGCCTCTATTACAATAGACGCTACACTTACCCAGAAATAAAGAATAATTTGAGAAACAGAACGGGTCTTATTTAAGGCAAAAACCGACACACACATGCGTAAATTATTATTACTTTCTGCCCTATTGTGCGGCAGTACATTGACCTTTGCACAGTCTACCGACAGTCTTATGGATGAGCTGAATGATGATTCGGCACAAAAGAACAAGAAGGAAGATGTAAACTTTACATTTAAAGCTACCCGTATCTGTAACACCAGCAGCGTAGAAAATCTTGGAGCAGGTGTTTTGGACTTCCGTATATGCCACCGCTTTGGCAAACTGAATCAGGGTGCCGAGAATTTTTTCGGGCTGGACAATGCTACCACCAAACTGGCGCTTGACTATGGTGTTACCAAATGGTTGATGGTGGGTGTGGAACACAGTACGCTCAACAAGGAAAATGATGTCTTTGCGAAAGTAAAATTGCTGAAACAGCAGAAGCATGGCATGCCTGTTACACTTAGCTACTATGGCTCGGTATCGGCAGTGAGAAAAAGCACAATGCCAATACCTGCCGGCACAGAATGGCACTTTTCTAACCAGCTGGCGTACATCAACCAGGTATTGATCGCCCGCAAAATCACTGATGCTTTCTCTTTACAACTGACTCCAACCCTCGTACACTACAACCTTGTTGACAGCTCTAAGTACAGCAACAATACAGTAGCACTGGGCATAGGTGGCCGCATAAAGCTGAGCAGGCGCGTTGCTATTACGGGTGAATACTACCTGAGGTTAACTAATCAGGATATGCCGGTAATAGGCAGCACTGCAAAAACATACAACTCAGCTACAATAGGCGTGGATATAGAAACAGGAGGACACGTATTCCAGCTGATGTTCAGCAACTCATTTACCAACACAGAGCGTGTAATAGTTGGCCAGACCGGTGATAGCTGGAGCGATGGTGGCATACACTTCGGTTTCAATATCTCCCGCGTATTTACAGTTGTAAAGCCTAAGGAATTCAGAAACTAGTACTGATCACTTCAATAAAATATTACAGAGCCCTCCGAAACCGGAGGGCTCTGCTTTGCTATTAAGTTGTCATGGCAAATAAATATCGATGCGTCAAATTATAATTGACCAATTGCTACTCTCAACAATGTTGTAGTATTTTTTATTGAAATTCAATTAACTTTTGCAACGG
>CANBQQ010000366.1 GCA_947371715.1 Flavipsychrobacter stenotrophus | reverse complement strand
TAACCACCACTGCTGAACTGAACACCCTGGTACTGAAAAGCATTAAAGCGACTACGTGTAGCCATTCCGGGAGGGCCGGCAGAAAATGCCGACTGTACTACTATACCATCTACTATGGTTGCCGCTTCATAGGCATCACCACCACGAATAAATAATCCATTATCTGTGCTGTTCTGCTGTGTACCTGGCATCATCTGCATAGCCTTCACCACATCTCCGTTAGATCCTGCTGTAGTTACTATGTCCAGCGGACTCATCACGGTTATAGCACGGGCACCTGAAGAAAACGAACCCGCGGTAATGGTGACGTTATCCAATACAGCCACACGCATACGCAGTATCAGCCCTTTTACTTCAGCGCCTGTGATCACCAATGGCAGCCCCATTGTGCTGTGCGTGGCATCGCTGGCCACCAGGCTTTGGTTGCCTAGCTCAGCTGTTTCAAAGCTAAAGTAGCCTGAGCTGTCTGTTGTAGTACCATCCAGTGTATTGTTCAATGCCACACTCACGCCTTTCAGCGGCTTGTCTTTATTGTCCAGTACCCTGCCGCTTATTTTGGTTTGGGCAAAAGAAGCGAATGAGATAAATAGTAAAGGAATGAAATATAAGATGGGTATTATTCTTTTCATACTGTTAAAAATTATGGTGCAAAGCTAAATCAGCGGCAACATATATTACACTTTATTTCGGCTAATTAAGATGGGTTGTCGGTAAATGGTAAGAATAAGGCGGTGAAATGTGATAGATGTACAAACATGTATGAATTGTGTCATAATAATGGTATTTGCATAATTAATGACTCCTCAAAAAGTTATTTAAGTATTTTTGCACCAAATACTATTGATCATGTTGAAGACAGGAAATACCATTGTGAGCATTTATACCGAAATGACACCTAACCCGGAGACCATGAAGTTTGTGGCCAACAAGCTTTTGTATCCTGGTAAGAGTATCGATTTTCCGGATGAAGCAAGTGCTGCACCATCTCCTATAGCTAAAGAATTATTTGCATTCCCTTTTATAAGAAGTGTATTCATTGCCAGCAATTTCGTAACCCTTACCAAGACCCCCGAAACTAACTGGGATGAGGTAATACCTTCTATCCGCGAATTTTTGAAGCAATACCTGGAAGAAGGTAAGGCGGTGATCAATGAAGATCAGATCGTTGCCAAGGCTATCAACAATACCGTTAGTGCAGACGATACCGATGTGGTAGTGCGTATTAAGGAATTGTTAGAAAATTATGTAAAGCCGGCTGTTGAGATGGACGGTGGTGCTATCAGTTTCCGTGGTTTTGAGAACGGTACAGTTACCTTGATGTTGCAAGGCTCTTGCAGTGGCTGCCCATCATCTATGATCACCCTTAAATCGGGTATAGAAGGTATGATGAAGCGTATGATACCGGAGGTAAAGGAAGTAGTAGCAGAAGCTGAATAAGTAGCTACGTTAAGTTAAAAGTCAAAAGTAAGAACCTAAAAGTAGGAGCATGTAATGTCCATCTGATTGGTTTGACGATATAGTTGGAAGTGGTTTTGCAGTTGCAGAACCACTTCTTTCGTTTTGGGTTATTCCATAAATCCACCGATTATCCTATTTTTACGCCTTTAAAGAGGGTGGTCTACTTTCAGCATAGCCAATTTTGGCCTTGAATAGTGAATTTTTATTATGAGCATACAGAATAATTACGTTGCAATAATGGCCGGTGGTATCGGTAGTCGTTTCTGGCCCGAAAGCCGTACGCATTTACCTAAGCAGTTCCTCGACCTGCTGGGCACCGGCCGCTCGCTGATACAGTGGACCTACAATCGCTTTAAGCACATCTGCCCCAAGGAAAATATCTACTTCATTACCAACGAGCAATATATTGGTACGCTAAAATCGCAGATACCGGAAGTGGATGATGCCAACATCATTGCCGAACCTTCAAGAAAGAATACTGCACCGTGCGCGGCTTACTTTGCGCATAAAATAATGGCGTTGAATCCCAATGCTAATATTATTATGTCTCCGGCCGATCATCTGATCATGGATGAGCACGCATTTGAGCGTACAGCACATGATGCCCTTGATTTTGTAGCACACCATAAGTGCCTGCTTACACTGGGCATAAAGCCTACCCGCCCCGACACCGGCTATGGCTACATTCAGTACGATACTGAAGAAGAGTTGGATAAGGCGCACCGCGTACGCACATTTACAGAAAAACCTACGCTTGAACTGGCACAAACGTTTCTGAAAAGCGGCGACTTCCTCTGGAACTCCGGCATCTTTGTATGGAATGTGCAGACCATTATGGAAGCACTGGAACAACACATGCCCGAAATGCATGAGGTATTCAGCCAGGCAACTAACCAGTATAATACACCTGCTGAATACGAGGCAATGGTGAAATTGTACCCACATTGCACCAATATCTCTATAGACTATGGTATAATGGAGAAGGCGCGTAATGTATACGTTATCCCATCTTACTTTGGCTGGTGCGACCTCGGCACATGGGAGTCGGCTTACGACAATGCACAGAAAGACTACCTGGGCAATGCCGTATTGGGATCTAACGTCATGGTCATTGATGCCAGCGAGTGCATGATCAAAATGCCTGAAGACAAACTACTGGTTGTTCAGGGCCTTGAAAAATTCATTGTTATTGATACCCCCGATGTGCTGCTCATCTGCGAGCGCAGCCGCGAACAGCAGATAAAAGAATATGTAGCTGAAGTGAAACGGAATAAAGGAGATAAGTATTTATAGTAAGAGAGGCGCCTGGTAAGGCGCTTTTCTTTTTTGATTTTCCTTTCACACCTATCCGGGCATAAAATATCTAATTTTGATAGTTTCTATTTTTGGAAACTTTACTTAACTTTGATAAAACTATTTGGATGCGGTATTTTGAAACGCAATTTTTGGAGGATGCTGATACTTTCATTGCAGATCTGGATTCTAAAACAATTAGTAGGGTGCTATATAATATAGATCTGGCAGAACAAACAAACGACCCCAAACTTTTTAAGAAACTAAATGGCGAGATCTGGGAGTTCAGAACCAGGCATAATGGGCTTCAAATCAGATTACTAGCATTCTGGGATAAAACGAGTAAAGTACAAACCTTGGTTTTTGCAACTCATGGTTTTATAAAAAAGGTAGATAAAGTACCCGGAAAGGAGATTAAAAGAGCGGAAAAGATAAGGCAACAGTATTTTGAAAATAAAGGTAAAAAATAAGATCATGGCAAAGACACAGATAAAATCATACTCCCTTTCCGAAATGAAAGACAAATATCTCGGCAAGGTGGGATCGGCTGACAGAGATGAATATGAATATGAGCTTAATATGGATGTTTTAGGTCGCATGGTCAAAGCAGCACGACAGGAGCGCAATCTAACGCAGGAGGAATTAGGGAAACTTGTAGGAGTTCAGAAAGCCCAGATATCGAAGCTTGAAAGCAGTGCCAATAGCGCCACAATTGATACCATTCTGCGGGTATTTAAAGCTTTAAAAGCTGATATCCACTTTAACGTTACGATAGAAAATCACCGATTACAGCTGGTTTAACAACACTTCCCAGCAAAATAAAAACACCCTATCCCCGTTTATATCCTGAACCCTCTTAAACTAACAAATATGAAAACCCTATTTCATGTTGTTGTCCTGGCCTTTTGCACTGCTTTCTTATCATGCAAAAAAACTACACCTGCACCTGCACATTAGATACCCGGCTGCAAAACCATGCGTATTCGCAGAGCAACATTATATTCCCCTATTCCAATGTAGCGAGAGCACAGGCCCGCAAAAATTGCTCTTCAGAAGCGGCCAATTATAACTCAACCGGCGGCCTTAACTATGTGCACGATTGCGGCTTATAAGGCGATATTCTGTAAATGAGTTACTTCAGGTACTTGCCTATAACCGGCATTCCCTTTAATTCTTCCTTTTCCACTGCAACCACCATTCGCAGGAACATCAGCATCAACACGGTAGCCGATGTGAGGCGTACGATCAGGTTTTCCGTAAAATGGCCAACCAGCTTTTGCGTGAAAAACATGATCACCATTACGCCAAGATAAGAGAGTAGCTTTTTCATATTGTATGGCACAGGGAAGTATCTCTGCCCCAGTAGGTAGGAAACAACCATCATACT
>CANBQQ010000365.1 GCA_947371715.1 Flavipsychrobacter stenotrophus | reverse complement strand
CATATATGTTTTAATGGCATAAGCTACTGATGCTTCTTTACCCTGTGTGCGGAAGTCGTTTACACTGGCAACACCTGTCAGTACGTGTGCGAACAGTATATAAAGAATGGTACAAACAACCAGTGACCCGAGTATACCAATAGGCATATCTTTCTTAGGGTTTTTAGCTTCCTGAGCAGCTGTTGACACTGCATCAAACCCGATAAAGGCGAAGAATACTACTCCAGCAGCGCCTAAAATGCCCCAGATACCACCAAAATTATGGGCTACTCCCTGTGTGTCAGTGTAAGTTCCTGCTTCAGGTATGTATGGTGTATGGTTGGCCGGAACCATATAGCTCCAACCTAATACTATGAACAGGATAACAATAGACACCTTTGATATTACTATGATACCATTTACCACTGCCGACTCTTTAGTTCCGCGTATCAGCAACATGGTGATCATAAAAATGATGAATAGTGCCGGTATATTCATCATGCCATGATGCAATACCTGGCCCGATGCGTCTTTGAGCGTTTCAAAGGGTGAGTGCGACCATTCATAGGGGACTCGCAGCCCAAACATCTCCAGTAGTTTATTCAGGTATTCACTCCAGGCTATACCCACAGTGGCGGCACCAACTGCATATTCCAGCACAAGGTCCCAGCCTATTATCCACGCTACTAATTCTCCCATAGTGGCATATGAGTAAGTATATGCACTACCTGCTATAGGTATCATCGAGGCAAACTCGGCATAACAAAGTCCTGCCAGCGCACAGCCTATGGCCGCTACTATAAAGCCTATTGTTACAGATGGTCCTGCATTATTGGCCGCAGCTGCTGCTGTTCGCACAAACAACCCCGCACCTATTATGGCACCAATTCCCAGCGCTACAAGATTAGCAGCACTTAACGTTCGCTTCAATCCAGATTCTCCATCGGCAGAATCCAACATTAGCTTGCCGATCGGTTTCTTTGTAAATATTCCCATGTAATAAAATATGATTACTCTTAAAGGGCTAAGATAGTAGTTAATTGTGTAAATACAATTGCATGCATTTTATTTTGGCAGGGTTTCAGTTTAGTTAATTTTTCAATTATAAATTTATCCTATTTTCTAATTGTTGAAAATTGCATTAGGTTTGAAAAATGATTTCATCTTACATTAGGCACAGGGTATTATTTCTCTTGTGCCTGGTGACCATTTCTTTCGCAGCAGTCGCACAGCCTACTTTGCCCGACATCATTGGTGATGAGGAGAATGGTATTGTGTTGCTTTCCTGGACTTGCCAGTACGATGGGGTGAAATCTATCTCCGTGATGCGCTCGGCTGACAGTTCATTCAATTACTCTACGATCGGTTATGTAAAGAAGTTGTATAAAGGTGTACAGGCATTTGCTGATGGTCATCCCATGCCGGGCAAAAATTATTACAAACTGTCTATCGTCTTTAACTCCGGGCTTACATGGGGTAGCTTGCATTATGGTGTGTATGTCGATTCTATAGCGGTGAGAAAGGGGAGGGGATTGCCGTCCAATGAAGCGCTGCAAAAGTTAATTGTAACCGAGCAACCCAAGCCCGAGAAACAGAGCGGCAAAGTAAAGAATGCTGTAAACCCGGCCGATAAAGACAGGTATATGGAAGTGTATAGAAAAGAACCTGCTCCTAAGCCAGTTGCACAAACGCCGGTAGACACCCCACAGCAAAAGCTGAAATTTCCCAAGCGTAATGATGAGGAGGAAGAAGTTACTGTTGAAGACTATATAGAAACACTTCCGGTTGAGACCCGCAAGAAGATAGCGGTTACATACACCGACGATACCGATGATATAGATGCGAACGACTATATCGACATTAAGAAACCTGCTGAGCCGCAAAAGAAGGTGAATGTGACGTTTGATGATAAGACCGATGTGGCCGGCTTTGTAGCTACACTGCCTAAATCGGAGACGCGTAAATTTACTGTGTCGTATAATACAGACTCAACCGAACCCGATGCAAGCAAATACATAGAAGATCCTAAAAAGCCCGAACACCATAAGCCTGTAGAAGAGCCTAAAAAAGTAACTGTAACGCTCAAAGATGAGGCAGCTGTAAAGGCATATGTAGATAGCCTGCCCACTTCGGCTAAAAGCAAGATAACAGTTTCTTACAATGTAGATTCGACCAGCAATAATGCCCGCACGCTTGCTGAAGCTGTAAAGAAAGAGCCCGCAGCACCCAGGCAGAAGATCTCGATCAAGTTCACCGATGATATGAACGTGAACGAGGCTGCTGATGTCAAGTCAAAATACATCTTCAATGATGCAGTTTCCGGCAATGTTACTTTCAATCTGCCCGACGATCTCGCCGCGCACCACTATTCAATTAAGTTCTATGACAAAGACAATCATGTGGTCATAGAAATTCCAAGGATCAATACGGCCAAAGTAATATTAGATAAGAGAAACTTCCAGAAGAAAGGACAGTACAGGTTCGCGTTACGCCGCGATGTTGTGGAGCTTGAATCGGGTTATGTGAATATTTATTGAGTTTTTAAGTTGTTATAATAAATGAATACCAACTGGGGTATTTAATTACTAATAATGTTATAACACTCCTCAATGTTGCAATATGTAATGATGCCGAAGGTATCAGATATTTATAGCAAAACAGATACTAAATGAGAAACGATGCCGAAGGTATCGGATGTCAATGTAAGTGTCATAAATCATTCCATTCAAATAAATACTTCTCATCAAAAGTGATATTAAAAGCTTTTAAGAATCCGATATATTCGTCTTTGAAGGTCTTCTTTTTGTGGTGTTCTTTTTGATTCATTACGTATTCTGAGACGGCGCTGATTTGAGATTGACCATAGGAAAAAGCCCCATAACCCTCTTGCCATAAAAATTGGTATGGCGTGAATTTTCTCTCTTTGATAAAATCTGTTGATGACCTTTTTATTTCTCTTACAAGGTCAGAGAGGCAACAGGATGGTTTAATGCTTATAAATAAATGAATGTGATCTGCAACGCCATTTATTGCAAGCATTTTTTGTTCCCTTTTTTATACTGCGCCAGTTATGTATTTATACAATTCTTCTTCCCAGGATGGATGAATCATACTATCCCGCCTTTTAACGGCAAATACGATCTGAATGTAGATTTGAGAAAATGTACCTGGCATAAGTGAGTGAGCTTATTTAGACATCCGATACCTTCGGCATCGTGTATAAATTTACAATTATTTTCTATAGACATCAGATGCCTTCAGCATCTTTCTATATCTAATGCCTATTGCCAACTGGTATAAGCACTTTAGTAGGATGTTATTTCCACTTACTGCACATCATCCATCTCATGGGTCTGCAACATCTCCTCCCATTCCGGGCCAAGGCGCAAATAATTGCCCATATACATCTTCATCATCTGTACCATCTCTTCTGCATGCCATGAATACACCCCCAGGGCAAAATACAAGCGACCTTCATGTGTTTCAAAATACAGATTACCATTACGGTGAAGTACCTGTATGATCTGCTCCTGCGTCTCAAAACCAAAATAGTCAAAAGTCTTGCCTTTCAGCGGATGATCGGTCTTTTTAGCGTGGCCCTCGTAGTGCAGCGGTCCTAGGAGCCTCCAGTCGTACCTGCGTACCTTCTTCGAAAAAATGGTCTTCTTTTCAAACGCAATATATTGGTCGTCAAGCACTATACTCTCCTTTAAGAACATGCGCAGCAAGAATCGACGTACAGCAAGGAAATATAAAAGTGACGCACCGGTAACGTTGATCCACAGGAAATAATGGTGATGTATGGGGAATGATTTGAAGATAATAAGCGAAGCTAACCCGACGGTAAACAGCAATTCAAATACGTAGAGCACGCGCATACGTGTGTTGATCCTGCTGCCAAGGTTGATGAGCAAATGGTTGTCTCCCCAGTAATATGTAATTTCCTGCTTTGCCAATTGTATATTGACTTTAACGCTTAAAAAATTATACCATTACATTCTCAACAGGCTTTTCTATGATCATCTCCGCACCAAATACCTGGCCAAATTCATAGATCAGCTTCTCTTTTACCTCCTGCTCGTCCACCGGGCGACCCAGTTCTTTTTGCAGAGAGGTTACGCTTTTATCAGTAATACCGCAAGGTACTATATAATTAAAATAATTAAGGTCTGTATT
>CANBQQ010000364.1 GCA_947371715.1 Flavipsychrobacter stenotrophus | reverse complement strand
GGTTGCGGTATTAGAAGTTACCTCCTCGGCCTTGTGAACAATGCTATGGCACGAGGCAAAAACGATGGATGCCGTAAGTAAAAGAATGGAGTAACGCATGATCTTTAAACTTAGCTATATGACAATATTAAACAAAAAAACGGGATGTCAACAAACATCCCATTCATCCAATACCATTATGTTTTATAACATTAGTTTCCATCGCCCGCCAGCATAGCGTGTTGCCCTGCTGTATGAATATCGCGCCACACGCGGTTTATTTCGCTGTCCTTATCGGCAGCCTTAAGCCCGCAATAAGGGAACAACGTATTTACACAATCCCTTACCACATGTACAGCGGTAAAAGAAGCTGCACTGATCTTATATAACAGTGACGGGCTTATCTCTTTATTGGCCATACAAACCTGCCAGCTCATGTCCACAGCATAAAATAACTTCTGCCTCGCTACATTTAATTTTTGCAGCAGCATATTGTATTTGTCATTGAGGGCTTCCCTGTTTACGGCACCTGTGTTGTCAGTATTATTCTTTTCGTCGAGCATTTTGCCACACAGCTCCATAAAATGTACTGCCATGCCTGTCATATTTACGGCCAAAGTAGCCTCCGCAAGTTGATGAAAAGGGAAATAATATAGTGGAGACTGTACAACAGGCGCCTGGGTAATATCAAAAGCACGGTCGGTATTGATGTTAAGATCCTTTACTTCATATGCATGACTACCTGTAGCCCGCATTCCAAAACTATTCCACTCTTCCGTAACTACCACCTCATTTTTCAACAGCACCACAGCGATGACCTTATCGTTACCATTCTCTTCTTTAACGGGCTTCCCACTCTCAGTTACAATGCAATTTGCGGTAAAAGAAGATGCTTCGGGAGTGCCGCTGGCATATGGCCATTTACCGTTGATCAGATATCCCCCAGCTGTTATCTCAGCAGTTCCTTTCAGCGCACCACTTCCGGCAAGACAAACATGGTCTCCTGAAAGTAAATTGGCGGCCAATGATGACTCCATAAACCCACCAAACCAACCCGCGCCTGCACATAGTGTAACCACCCAACCCAGACTGCCATCGGCATATGCCAAGGCCTCTTCAATTGCAATAACTTCGGGAAGAGTTAATTGTTTACCCCCATATGCTGACGGGATCAATATTTTAAACCATCCCTGGTCATAGATGAGGTTCAATTGTTTTTTGGTAAGCCGTGCATGTTTTTCGGCTCCCACCGCCTCTGTTCTTATGGTGTCGATCCAATCTTTAGCAAGTAAATTGGAAGGGCTAGACAAATCAATCATAATGTAAAGGTATAAGTATTATAACAAACAAACAACAAATACAAATGTTAATAATTTATCAAAAACACAGGCGGGAAGCGAGTTTCCATTTATAAATAAAGATAATATGCAATAAATAATATAGATGAATGATTTCCAATGGTTAATGCAAAAAAATAGCCCCAACTTTCGAAGGGGCTAGATTTGTGTTGCAGTAAAGGAATTTGACTTCCCACTACAACCTCGAGGTTTGGCACCGGCACAAAGATAACAAAAGTAAGTTGTACCTGAACGATTAGCCGGATAATACATAGCAAAATTGCCTAACTTTATAGTCTATATAACAATACATGAAGTACATACTATCTATCTGCACCATATTGATGAGCTATTATTCTATAGCCCAAACAAGGATGTACTACCCTGATAACAGCGTTAAAGTATTTTCAGGAACCAGGGAACTGACATTAGCATGGTGCGGTGGCTTCAATAACCCCCAGTTTACCATGGGAGATCTGAATAACGATGGCAAGCAAGACCTTGTAGTCTATGAACCAGGTAAGGGCGTGAAGACATTTACCAATTTAGGAGTCGCAGGGAATCCCATTTACATCTACGCACCCGAGTATGCTTTAAAATTCCCGCCCGTATATAATTATCTGGTACTTGCAGACTATAACTGTGACAATATTCCGGATCTGTTTCACGAAGGGGGCACAGGGTTCTCGGTATACAGAGGGTATTACAATGCGGCAAACATGCTTTGTTTTGCCTTCTATAAAGACATTTACTACACCAATGTGGCCAGCAGTGGCGCGGTGAACGCATTCAATAATCCGCAGGACATACCGGCAATACTGGATGTGGACAATGATGGTGACCTTGACTTTATATCTTATGATATAAACGGAGGGTATATGAATCTCTACAAAAACATGCGTGTAGAAGAAGGCCTGCCGTGCGATACAATAAAGGCTGCGCTTAAAGATAAATGCTGGGGCAAGGTGTACCAGGGTTTTTACCGAGGGCATTACCTTGGCATGTCTTGCAACAATTCAGGTTTAAAACAGCCTGTAGATACAGCAGGCAAACAGACCCACTCAGGCAATACACCTTGTTTGTTTGATTGGGATATGGATGGAGACTACGATTATCTGGATGGTAGTGTATCGTTTAACGAGATGACCTTCTTAAAAAACGGCAAACTGGAAACGGGCTATCCTGTTGATACTATGATCTCACAAGATACCATGTGGCAAACCGGAGGCAAAAGAATATCTCTATCCACATGGCCCGCGGCATTTAACGTAGACATAGACCAGGATGGCAAAAAAGACCTGCTGATAGCGCCAAATGGGGGCAATACATCGGAAAACTACAAGTGTGTATGGTTCTATAAGAACATGTCGACAGCGGGTGTGCCTGACTGGCAATTTAAGTCAGACACCTTCCTTATAGACAAAATGATAGAGGCTGGTACTGCCGCCTACCCTATGCTGTTTGACTATAACAAAGACGGTAAACCCGACCTTTTTGTGGGGTCTGAAGGATACATGCAATCGACAGGGTTGATGAGGAGCAGAATATCCTATTTCCGTAATACGAGTGTTGCTGGTAGTCCGTCATTCACCCTTGATAATCTGGATTTCCTCAAGATCGACACGTTTAACTTTCAGGGAGCAGCGCCGGCATTCGGAGATATAGACAACGATGGTAAAGCGGATATGATACTGGGTCATACAAATGGAACGCTAACTTATTATAAGAATATGGCAGCGTCAGACACTATACAACCCAACTGGCAACCTGCTCTTACCACTCTTACGGACGACACAGGTGGTGTGATAAATGTAGGTGGTCGTGCCACACCTTTTATTTACGACATAGATAAAGACGGCAAAAAAGATCTGGTGATCGGCAACCTATATGGCACAGTTCAGTATTATCAGAACATAACCACCACACCCGGCACAATAAAACTAAAACTGATCAATACTAAGCTGGGGCACATAAAGGCAGACCCCAACCAACTGTTCGGTTGCTTCAGCACACCCTTCATTGGCCGTATCGACAGCAGCGGAAGAGACTACCTGCTACTGGGTAGCAACTCGGGTAATATCTATAGGTTCGACAGTATAGCCAGCGGAGATACTACACTCACCTACCCATTACTTGAATCACAATATTCATTTATCGATTCAACATATCTACTATATAACCACCCAAGCAGCCCATTGGGAGTATATGGCAACCTACGTAGTTCGGTAACCGTGGGAGATGTAGATGGCGATGGTGACTATGAGATGATAACCGGCACAATATATGGCGGACTGAACTTTTATAAGCGGAAAGTACAAGACCATACAGAGGTAGTAAATGTGCCTGAAAATGGCATAATAAAAGTATTCCCTAATCCTGTATCGGGTTATGTAAATATAAACTGGAGCGGCATTATGCAGCCAAGTGTACAGGTGTCGGTAGTCAATATGGCCGGGCAAATAGTGTATACCGATAACCTACCCACCAATGCACAACATGCTTCTGTAAATGTAGCTGCATTCCCGGCCGGTATCTATGTGTGTATAGTGAATAGCGGGGCCAGGAGGTATTATAGTAAGATGACTGTGATACACTAATTTAATGGCTCAATGACTTAATTGCTCAATGGCTGAATGTATACCTGAGAGGTTATTTATATAATGACTAAGCGACATAATGAACACTGCATACATAACAATTAACTGTTCAAATAAAAGAGACTACATGGGCCATCAATATACGAGTTGTCTAATTGCAAAATTATCTACATTGAGCCATTAAGCCATTGCGCAATTCAGCCATTTAAAAGACATTATCCCTTAACATGATATTTTTCAGGGTCGTGGCCGAAGAT
>CANBQQ010000363.1 GCA_947371715.1 Flavipsychrobacter stenotrophus | reverse complement strand
TATACAAATCCTTGCCCTGCAGTTGATGTAGTGTCGTATAGGGTAATGATCTGATTAATGGTCGGTAGTGCCCAGTGGCCACCCCCGCTGGTAAGGTTCGCTGCCCACTGGCGTGCTTCATCCCACGTGTAGTCCTTATCCTCAGCTACTATCCACTCTATGCTGGTACGTTTGTCAATTATACTGCCATAGTTGGTTTTGGTGTAATGGTTTAATGTTGGTTTAGCTATTGCCTTTTCTGCTATTTTCCCAACCGTCGGTTGCGTCACCGGTGCCACGGTTGGTGTTGTGGCCGGTTGAGGCTGCGCCTTAGGGGCTGACGAGTTATTGGCTTTCTCATAATCGTTCATGAAAGATGTAAAGAACAGGTTGCCCAATATCTCTGCGCCTCTGCCATTAGGATGCACATAGTCATGTCCTGCCAGAGTAGGCAAGCTGTCAGCCCACCTTACAATGGTGCCCGCTCCGCCCATACTGGCAAACATATTGAAGAAGGCCATGCCATTATCAAAAGCCATCTCTGCCTGCGTTCTCACCAGGTTATCAATACCCACTGCCGATCTTGCCTCCTCACCATACCTGAACCCTCTGTCTGAGGTGCTCACTATAAGAAACTCAGTATTCGGGAAGGCCGCACGCAACTTCTGCAGCACCTTCATCATATTTCTTTTGTGCCACGCAAAGTCGGTATTGTCGGGCCTGTACAAAACATTCACACCATACTCAAGCACTACCAGGTCATAAGGATTTTGTTCCTGTACTGCCCTTATAAAGCTGGTGTCCAGCTTACCCAGTTCTTCTCCCGATATGCCCCTGAATGAAAAGTTATCTACTACCACACCATTCTGCGGCTCCAGTGATATGCCATACACTGGCAATTGATTATTTTGTACACCAACAGTTATGCTATGGTTAGTAGAGCTATCCAGTATTATCCTGTTAAGTCGCTTAGGTGCTGCAAATTGCCTGCCTTGTCCGTTTACTGTTAGTGCAGCATTGCCTGCTCCGCAAATAAGGCTCTTTTCAAGCCTTTGCGTACTATCCTTATCAAGTGTATGATCTTTGATGGTCACAGATCCATTGCCTGTGTAGTAAAGGCGGCCGGACAGGAATAGTGGCCTTGTCAGTTCTTTGTTCTTAAAGTTCTCCTCTATCCAGTCACCTGTCCATTTTTGTGATACGGTCGTCCGGAATCCGTCTACAGTTACCGATGTAACCGGCACAAACCCCACGCCATATCCACCAAAAAACTGCTGCATCTGCTTGCGGAAGGTCTTTGTAAGCTGGTCGCCCTCAATAAAACTATCCCCAAACCACGCTATGCGCACCTTACCTCTTTTACTTTGTTTCAACGCAAATAGCTTGCGCATAGTTTGCGGCAGGGCAGCAATGGTATTGTCCGTAGAAAATGAGGTAATGGTCTTAGAAAGCAGGTACTTTTTAATGTCTTTAGGGCCTGTTGGTGCATCAGCCACAGCAGTCGTAGCTATCTTGTTTACTGAGTCCTGTTTCTGTTGTATGGCAGTAGAATCAACACTTTTTACCTTAACTACATCCGCTACAATGCTTAAGTTATCCAGGCCGAAAGAATACGCAGGGTAGATAGAGATCAGTACAGAGTACCCCAAGAGAATGATCGTAAACACCAGCGTGAATACGACTACATTCTTATTATAATTCATAAAAAATGTTGTGGAAACTTATTCCGACACCAAACTTAGCATAATTAAAATCCACCGCAAAAAAAACTACATCCAATTACTATTTCTTTTGTGTCATCATAGATTTGTCGGCATCTTGCTGTTCTCTCCCGAATGTCAGGGTGAGGCCCTCACACCTCTGGCAACCGCGCGGACGTATTCGTTTTTGGGAGCTATCTGGACCCTGTCATTGGCATACCTTCGCGAACCGGTCCCTGTCGTCGGTCTCAGACCGGCTTTTTTGTGATGATGCCTAAGCCGTCTCTGCGAGGAACGAAGCAGTCTCGCATCGGGCGGATTTGCCTGTTTGTCTGGCTAACTACATCTGCAACGACCCCCAAAAACCAAAAGACCCGCCATAAGGCAGGTCTTTCAGTATATTATCAACCTATCTTAAAGCTTGTTCGCCTTTATAGTATTCATTATCCTCTTTTCCCAAACTTTAGGCTGTTCAGAATAGCCGGCCTTGCTTATGGCCTTTACCCATTGCTTGGTATCCGCATTATCCTTTAGGCGGGCATAGAATCCTTTCTTTGAGATGGTACGGCAAAAATCCATAAATGATTCCTGCTCGCTGTCATATTGCTTGTACCTGGTCTTGTAACCGGTCTTCGCTTGTTCATTCTTACCTACAATACCGAAATGGTTATTCAGCTTCTTAGCCGTTTTTCCTTCACCTGCAGATGATTCTACCAATGCCACAGCCAATATCACCGAGTAAGGTATGCCGTATTGCTCAGCAAGTTCGGTGGTCATTGTTTTGTGTTTGGTTATATAAGTACCGTTCTGTGCAGTTGCAGAGAACATTATACCCAACATGGCCAACACCAGTATCTTCCGCTTCAGAATCCATTTCATTATTGTCATAAGCACTTACAATTTAGTTAACAGTGAAAAGTAAAAACTCAAAGCCATTGAGGGCAGTTCTTCTTTCTTTATCGTTGCAAATATAGGGAAAATATTATTAGATAATGCCTAATGGGTTGTTAAAGGTGTAGAGGCCCTATTGAATTTGATTAAGTCGGAATATTCCGATTGGTAGAAATTTGTAACTTTACTGAAAGGATTTGTTATGACAACGCTGGCAATGAAAACCCATATCGCAGATTATCTGGCGGCGGCAAACGACGCTCAGATAGAAAAGTTGTATGCTCTGCTACAAGAGGATAATTCAACCGCGAATGCTTCGGAATTATCGAATGATCAATTGGCTATTTTGGATGTGGAAAGACGAAGATATTTGAATGGCGAAGGAAATTCATACAGCTGGGAACAGGTTAAAGAGATGATTCGTAAAAGAAAAGCATCGTAAATGTACAACCTGATAATCCGTGACTCCGTTTATCAAGTTATTGACGACGCCTATTTTTGGTATGAACAAGCGAGTGAAGGTTTAGGGGAAAGATTTTTAGGTGAGATCGAGATGTCGCTTAATAAAATAAGCAATAATCCATTTTATTATAGTCAATACAAACAGAACTACCGTCGTGTGGTATTGAATAAATTCCCATACATGATTGTCTACGAAGTATTTGAGAAAGATGTAGTTGTTTTAGCGGCATTTCACACAAGTACTAATGCTGACAAAAATATACGATAGCAATTGTATGCATAAGAAAAGGAGCCATCGGCTCCTTTTCTGTTCTCAATATTTTATTAGCTGATTAAGCCTTGATCCCTACTTTATCATTCAGGTCTGTATCTACAAGGATACGGCCGCAATGTTCGCAAACAATGATCTTCTTGTGCTGGCGAATTTCTGACTGGCGCTGTGGAGGGATCACGTTAAAGCAACCACCGCAAGAATCACGCATGATAGGCACTACTGCCAGTCCGTTGCGATAGCTGCCGCGTATACGCTCGTAAGCGGTAAGCAAACGTGGGTCTACTTTTTCCTTAGCTTCAGCAGATTTCTCAGCCAATACTTTTTCTTCCTTGTCTGTATCAATGCTGATCTTTTCCAGCTCAGCACGCTTGATAGCCAATGAATCTTCTACATTCTTTATTTTTTCTTCTGTCTTCAGGCGAACGTTTGTTCTGTCCCTAAGGTCAAAAGTTGCATCCTTGATGTGCTTTTCGTTAAGTCTAACCTCAAGTTCCTGCATCTCCATTTCTTTGTTGATGGCTTCAAACTCACGGTTGTTCTTCACATTATCCTGCTGCTTCTCATATTTCTTGATCAGCCCTTCAGATTCTTTCTTAGCTTCTGTCTTAGTCTCTATGAAAGTGTTGATAGTGTTTATTTCTGTGTCAATATTATTGATACGAGTCTGCAGGCCGGCGATCTCATCTTCAAGATCCTTAACCTCCATTGGCAATTCGCCTTTCAAGGTCTGGATCTCATCTATTTTAGAATCGATCTTCTGTAATGAGAGAACCGCAACCAGCTTTTCCTCAACTGAAAAATCTTTTACATTAGCCATATCAGCGAAAATATTTTACGGGATTAGTTAATACGTTTGATAAAAGGAAAG
>CANBQQ010000362.1 GCA_947371715.1 Flavipsychrobacter stenotrophus | reverse complement strand
GCAAAGCTGATGGGGTTGCCCAATTTTGCATCTTTACAATTGCAGGATCAGATGGCCCAGAAGCCGGAAGCCGTGCAACACTTTTTGGAGCAATTGATACCTGCTGCTACAGCTAAGGCGCGTAATGAAGCAAAGGATATTCAGGAGTTGATAGACAAGCAAAAAGGTGGCTTTAAGCTGGAAGCAAGTGATTGGAATTTTTATTCAGAGCAGGTACGCAAGGCAAAGTATGATATTGACGAAAGCCAGGTAAAACCATACTTTGAGCTGAACAATGTTTTGCAGAATGGAGTGTTCTTTGCCGCCACACAATTGTATGGCATTACGTTTAAAGAACGCACTGACCTGCCTGTATACCAGAAAGACGTGAAGGTGTACGAAGTGTTTGACAAAGATGGTGCATCAATGGCGCTATTCTATTGCGACTACTACAAACGCGACAACAAAAACGGCGGTGCGTGGATGGACAATATGGTTATCCAATCTAAGATGCTGGGTACAAAACCGGTTATTTTCAATGTTTGCAACTTCACCAAGCCGGCTGATGGCCAGCCTGCACTTATCAGTTTCAGCGATGTAACTACCATGTTCCACGAGTTTGGCCATGGCCTGCACGGTTTATTTGCCAGCCAGATCTACCCAAGCCTGTCGGGCACGGCTACCGCGAGAGATTTCGTAGAGTTCCCGTCTCAGTTCAACGAGCATTGGGCTACCGATCCTGCTGTATTTAAGAACTATGCCAAACACTACAAGACTGGTGAGCTGATGCCACAGGCATTGGTAGACAAGATAAAGAAGGCAGCTACATTCAACGAAGGATATGCGCTTACAGAAATACTGGCAGCTGCCGATCTGGACATGCAATGGCACACTTTAGCGCCTGGCCTACCGCTACAGGATGTAGATAAATTTGAAGCAGAAGCTTTGAAAAAGACACACCTGGACCTGCCTGAAGTGCCTACCCGCTATCGCAGTAGCTACTTCCTGCACATATGGAGCAATGGCTACTCAGCAGGCTACTACGCCTACCTGTGGACAGAAATGCTGGACGATGATGCCTTCCAGTGGTTCAAAGAACATGGCGGCCTTACCCGCGAGAACGGACAGCGTTTCCGTGATATGATACTCTCCCGTGGTAACACAGAAGATCTTGCAACAATGTTCCGCAACTTCCGCGGAAGCGAACCAAACATACAGCCAATGTTAGAAAACAGGGGATTGGTTCCGGAAAAGAAAAAATAGAGATCATATAGTATAATAAAACAGGCGCCCGATGGGTGCCTGTTTTGATTTGAGATAGAATGAGGATTGCTCCGAAGAACCAATCTTACCCGTTCTGTGTTTTCAAAATTGCTTAAACATTGTTTTGGCCCTACGGGGCAAATCTCTTGAGAGCAAGGATAATCCTACAAAGCTTTGACTCCTAACGGAGTCGTGTAACTGTAATATTTGCACCCGAAAATTTAGAAAAAATGTATTTATAAGTCATTCACCATCTTTAAGACTCCGTTAGGATTTGCCTTAATGTAATAATTTAACCAGAGAAGTACGAAATAGCATTCAAATAGCCATTCATCATCTGTGGGACTCCTTTAGGAGTTAAAGCTTTGTAGCCAACAACCCATCCTTTATTTTCGCGTCCCGTAGGGCCGCAACAACCACGGGAGAGTTATTCAAGAGGATGTGTGAATATATACCGTTCATCGAAAGGCACACCGAAGTCGATTAATATTTTTTTATATTCATCTAAAAATGTCACTTTTCGATGATGCTCCTGCTGGTTGGCAATGTACCTCACAACCTGGTCAACCTGCGTTTTGGAATGACTGAATGCGCCATAACCTTCCTGCCACAGGAATTTACTTTTAGTGAACTTCTCACTATTGATCCATTCGGAGGAATCACTTTTAACCTTTCTCATCATGTCTGAGATGGATTGCTGAGGATTTAGTCCAACGAGCATATGTAAATGATCATGCATATTGTTTATGGCTAACATTTTATGCCCGTGATTCTGGACAATGGCTGCGATATAATTTCGCAGCCGGTCATCCCACGACTCGTGTAGCATTGATGCTCTGTACTTAACTGCAAAAACACAATGAATATAAAGTTGGCTATAAGTGTTGGGCATAGAGGTTTTTTTGACCAACAAAATACTGTTTTTATGCATATTTAATATCGCTGCGTTACCAAAACGCCAAAAATTATGCATCTATAAATATTTGTCGTATTTTTCTCCGCTGTAAGCTATAGGACCGTCATTTTTTTCGATCTTTGGCTATACGGTTATTCCCTTTAATAGATTGTTTATGACACGCATAAGTGTAAAAAATATTCCATCGATCGCCAGGCGTTTCGCTCTGCTACCCGTGGCATTACTGTTCGTTTCTGTTGCCGCTAAAGCACAGATGCCCGACACGGCCAAAATGACCCGGGTAATGGCTAAGTACAAAAATGAGAACGCGGTATTTACCAACTACAGCGAAAGGCTGGAGATAAAATATGAAGGCGGCGAACTTATTGCTACCAGTAAAATAAAAAATGAGCGATTGCTTACCGGCGACCTCTCTGCTGCCAATGACCATTACGATCACGTAGCGGAAAGCTATTTCGATCAGCTGACAGGTCTTGACGCCGTTGCTTATGTGCCTCAAAAAGGTGGTAACTACCGTCAGCAGACCAAGCACTTTACCTTCGGGCAGGGTGCAGGCGGCGGTGAGATCACCGATGCGTCATACTACATCACTTCATTTACAGGGTTGACCAAAGGATCTGTTATCCGCCTTACCGCTACTCAAGACCATCCGGATATTACTGCGCTGCCATTGTTCTTAATGGCTGATAATTACCCTATTCTCCATGCAGAATTTGAGGTAGTCGTTCCCACTTACGTCAATATGAAATTTGTATTGAAAGGAGAGAACACCGGCATCATAAAGCAGACTACAGAAGAGAAGAATGGTAATACCATCTACAGGTTCACTGCCGACAACATTCCGGGGTACAAATCTTTCGAAAATGTCCCTTCTGTATTGTACTACATACCACATGTAGTACCGTATATTTCCTCTTTCCGCCTGCCGGGCCAGACCAAAGATTCTACTATTCTGGAGACACCCGCAGATCTTTACCGCAGCCAGTTCAAATACGTTGGCTACATGAACGTAAAGCAGGATACAGCGCTGAAGAATCTGGTGAACAAGGTCACTAAAGGTGACATTACCGATCGCCAGAAAGCACAACACCTGTATGAGTGGGTACAAAAGAATATGCACTACATAGCCTTTGAAATAGGCCTTGGTGGCTGGATTCCGCGTGAGGCAGACACCGTTTGCAAGAAAATGTACGGTGATTGTAAAGACATGAGTAGCCTGTTGGTACAGATGGGCCGAATGGCCGGGTTGAAGACCTACTTTACCTGGATAGGCACAACATTGAAACCTTATACATTTGAAGAAACACCAATTCCAAATGTAAGTAACCACATGATCTGCGCGCTGAACCTGGATGGTGAATGGCTGTTCATGGACGGCACGCATGCCAACCTGCCATTCGGTGCCAACCGTAGTGACGTACAGGGTAAGGAAGCAATGGTGGCAATAGACAGAGACCACTTTAAGATCATCACTATTCCTACCGTAGATGCCGATAAAAATGTAACTACCGATAGTTCTTTCATCCGTATTTCCGCGATCAATGAAAACGACCTTGCCGGCCAGTTCAAAATGAAAATGGAAGGTTATGCTGCATGGAATCTTGGTTACTCATTATTGACATATACCAAAGACAAAGAAGAAAGAGAGAAGATCGTAAGATCAATAGCAGCAAGGGGTTCAGACAAATTCCTGCTGGAAGATTATAAGTTGAGGACTAAAGAAACCGGTAATAAGGACATTACTATGTCGGGCAATTTTACTGTTGGTAACTACATACACCACCTAAAGAAGGACGTGATCGTAAACATGAACATCTTACGCACTTTCGAAGATGATTATATTGATACCGCCGATCGTAAGGCCGCATGGTACCACGGTTACAAGGAGATCCAGAAAGAAGTGGTGATATTGGAGATCCCTAAAAACTACAAAGTTAGCTACCTGCCAAAAAATGCATCGGGCAAGCTGGACGATAAATGGAGCTACACCATCACCTATAAGAACGACGGAAAGAACGTAATACTT
>CANBQQ010000361.1 GCA_947371715.1 Flavipsychrobacter stenotrophus | reverse complement strand
GTGTATGTCGCCCAGGTATGCAGCATCCGATTTGATGATTTTGATGATCATGTGTACCGTTGACTTTTCTGAAAATCCGGACTCAGTCCAGATAATGTGCCTGTAGATATTCTCATGCAGTACTACAGCACTTGCTTCCGTATCTATCGAGTATCGGTTTGTTTTGAGGTTCTTAAGGATGAAATCTTTATCAAATTCCCTGGCAAAGGAAGGCACACACCAAAGGATGAAAGTGCATAAATATATGCAGGACAGCTGTTTAAAATTCAAAGTAACGTGGTTTTTAGAGAGACAAATGTAATTAAAAGTTGAACAAATGGTAGTAGTTCAGGGTAAGTAGTAAGGTCATTTACTGTATTTTCTTTTAATGGTGATCATTTCATTTGAATTGTCTATCACCTTTTGGAAGAATTCTTTCATTGTCGGGTACATGTCTGCATCATAGCTGGTGGTATTGATGTCAAAACTACTGCTGATAGTCAGTAAGTGTATTTCCGGCACATAGCTCATGATCTTTTTATAGTGCATTTCACCGCCATTGTAACTTATGGCGGTGGGTTGTGCGAGTGTGTCCGGCTGCATATCTGCAGGTAAGGTGATACTGGTAAAGAATACACTTTCACTCTTGCAAGGGAATTCAACCGGTACCTTACGGATTTCTGATTTAAAAGGATTGGTCTTATAGTTTTTTATAAGGTTAGTATTAAGGTACATATTAGGCCCTTTATCGAGGTTGAGCATACAGGAATATCTTATTACGAGATTGGTGTCCGGGTTGTATTCGTTGTCAAGGTGAGTCGCTAAAATAGTGATATTGTCGGGCAGCAGTTCTTTTATGCTATTCAGATCTTTTTGTACTTGGTCTTTATTTTTGGCCCATGCTTTTCTATATGCTGCAGAGTTGATCACTCCCACCTTTTTAGTTAACTCCATAGTGGCGGTGGAATCAGTAAACCCGCTGATTTTCATATTGTAAATAGTTCGGTTCAATAACAGGTCAGGAGTCAGGTTTACTCCCTGTCCGGTATTGCCCAGTATCCACGAATAGCCATTGTAGCAATAACCCGGTAGTGTGCCAAAAACATTATTGGGGTCGCTGGCATCAAGCAATAGCTGATCACTATCTGCCTTTACGGCACACGCTATATAGTTGATCCTGTCGAGCACCGGGAATGATTCAATTGGCGACACAGATGCAGTTGTACTCATAAGTATCAGTGCAGCAGGTAGTTTAGCTTTTATCAACATGCCGGTAAGTAAGGCGTTTATTTCTGCAACATTTACATCCTCAGCTTCATCCAGTTTCCAAAGGTCGGTATTTGATATGCGGTCTGTTTTCTTATTGCAGTGGTAGTGGCCTCTAACATAGGTATATATGGCTTTGGTCTTTTCCCTGGCCGACATTGACGGCGTGACCAGCGAATCGAGTACTTTATCGAAGAAGCTGTTTTTATCAAAGAGCATGTTTTTATACCGTTGTTCTATCCATAATTCATGGTTTATTTTATCCCATGAATTATTGAAATGCTGCACGCCAATACTTGTATAGATGCCTGTAACCTGCATCTCCAGCCGTTGCGCGTTATTATGTTTGTTCTGTACAAAAGGTTCGTCGTTTACGGCTGGTATGTTTTTCTTTTTCCAAAAAGACTTATGAAAAGTTGAAGCGTTTTTGCTGAAATAGGCAAAGTCGTCCGCGCTTTTCTCCGCATCCTCTTCATATTGAAAAGTCTTACTTGTTGCGCCAATGTGCGAAATAGATGTAAATTCAAGTGTTGGCGGGTACTCCATGCTGAATACACTCTCCAGCTTGGGGTACTTTTCCTGTATCTGCCAGGTAAATAAAAGATCCGCAGACGTTGAGTAGATCTCATAAGAGTATTCGATCACCGATCCTATTTTCACAGAGGGGAGGGAAAAACTGACCGTGTTTACCCGCTTGGCTATGTCTTTCTCCAGAATGTCGTCTTTTTCTATTTCGTCTTTTAAAACTTCTGTTCCTGATAGATTATAGGTTGCGCCTTTTATTTTCTGGGCTTTACCAAAGTAGTTTTCTTTATACCACAGGTGCACATCTGCTTCATGCAGCGCATCGGCTTTCAGTATTTTTACCAGTTTGTGGTAGGTATATTTCTTTCTTAGTGAGTTATAGAGATAGCTTAGCTCTATAGATGTGTTTTCGTAAAGTACGATCGCGCTCGCGTCAGCGTCAATTGAATAGGATGTGGTCTGTAAGTGTTGGCGGATTAACTCCTTGTCAAACTCTTTTGAGGTAACGGAATTGCTGATCAATATGAAGAAGCATAAGTATATGCAGGTCAATAACTTAATATTCAAAGTAACGTGGTTTTTAGTGAAGCAAATGTAGTGAAACGTAAATAGAATTAGTTGTTCCAGGTACGCTTCTTCATTTGCGATCAGACAGCACCTTATACAGTTTTCCTATGGTTAGGCCCTGTACAATTATAGAGAATATGACTACCATGTAGGTAATAGATACAAACAGATCTCTATTCATGTTTTCGGGTAGAGATAGTGCCAGGGCAATAGACAATCCCCCTCTAAGGCCGCCCCATGTAAGTATGGCCACGGCGTTTTTCTCAAAATCTATTGTGCGGCCCAGCAGTTTCATAGGTATGAATACAGATACCCATCTGCTCAGCAATACGATTCCTATGGTGATCAACCCGACGACCATAATGATCGGATTCACCTTTACCACCAGCATCTCGAACCCAACCAAAAGGAACAGTGCGGCGTTCATCATCTCATCAGTTAGCTCCCAGAATTTATTGAAGTAGTCCATCGTGACATCCGAGAGTCCGCTTTCCCTCCCTTTGTTACCCATTACAATACCAGCTACTACCATTGCCAAAGGACCTGAGATATGCAGCTTGTCGGCCAGCAAGTAACCGCCCATTACCAGCGCTATACTTATAAGTACTTCTACTTCATATTTATCTATCGACTTTATAATGCCAATACCCAGATAGCCAAGCAGCAGACCATACAGCAAGCCGCCTCCTGCTTCCCGCATAAACAGTAGTGAAATATCTGTGACAGTCAGTTTATCAAGGCCCGTTTGCGCTACCTCCAGTATCGTTATAAATACAACAACGGCAACGCCATCATTAAACAGTGATTCCCCGGCAATTTTAAGTTCGAGAGATTTTTGAATACCTGCCTTTTTAAGGATCGCCAGCACCGCGATCGGGTCGGTAGGGGAGATGAGTGCAGCGAACAGCAGGCAATAAATGTATTTGATATCCAGCGAGAATATGGGGAATAAGTAAAAGAGCAGTGTGCCAATCAGAAAGGTAGAAATAAGGATACCAATGGTCGATAGGGTAATTATTGGGATCCTTTCTTTCTTCAGACTGCCTGCATCAATATGGATGGCCCCTGCAAATAGCAGGAAGCTGAGCATACCATTCATCAAAAGGTAATGGAAGTCTATAGATGAAATGATATTGATAAAACCGATAGAATAACCGGGAAATACTTTAGCGGAAATGAGCATGACCACCGAGACGCAGAGCGACAAGGCCATAATGCCAATAGTAGGCGGCCATTTTATATACCTGTGGTTAATGTATGAAAAGGCAGCGGTGAGACAAATAATAAATACGAAAATTTCGTAGGGATGCATATTCAGATCGTTACATGATAAACCGGGTCGGAGTGCTAATCCGTACTTGTAAAGATAATTATTTAGCGGGTCTCTGGTCGTAATTTAATTGAACACAACTACTTATATTTGTTGTTATGAGGTGGCTAGTGTTACTTTTTGGTATGTACATTCTTTTCCTCGGCATAGTACCCTGTGCCGATGGTGCTGTATGTGACGACCTTAAAGTAGAAAACACAACACAGCATAATGAACACAAGGATACCGACCATAAAAAACAATGTACACCTTTTTGTTCCTGTAGTTGCTGTCACAGCAATCCTGCCATTGCCACTTTTCATCTGGCAGAGAGCGTACCCACATTTTATTTAAGTGAGCAGCCCCGGTTTCATTATTTAGCCGGTGCAGCTAAAGATATTGCTATAGACATACTCCGACCACCCTGCATGATATAACCGTTCAGTTTTGTATAGGCGTCAGCAATGATGCCCTGATCTGTTTTGTCATCTTTAACTATAATCTATGAGACGAATACTAACAGCAGTGATAATAGCCG
>CANBQQ010000360.1 GCA_947371715.1 Flavipsychrobacter stenotrophus | reverse complement strand
GGTGTTATCGCCGCTTCCAGTTGATCAGGGCTCATCTTGAAGTCCTGATCAATGCCACAACGTACATACTTTACAATACCGCCCGCCATTTCCACCTGCGTGGCATAAGTCACCCAGAACGGTGTAGGTATGATCACCTCATCACCCGGATCTACAATGCTCATCACTGCGTCTATGAGGCTCTGCTTGGCACCAGTTGATACTATTATCTGGTTTGGGGGATAGTCGAGGTTATTGTCTCTTTTGAGCTTAATGCTTATTGCTTCCAGCAATTCGGGATAGCCAGCCACAGGAGTGTACTTGGAGTACCCTTCGTTAATAGCCTTAATGGCTGCTTCGTTAATGTGGTCTGGAGTTCTGAAATCAGGTTCACCCAAACTTAGGTCTACTATGCTGATTCCCTGTGCTTTCATTTCCCGGCTCAGTTTGGCCATCTTAATGGTCTGCGGCTCGGAAATGGTATTCAATCTTTCTGCTAATTGCATTTTATTTTCGGAAATGGAAAGCGACAAAGATAAGAAAAGTAGGGGAAGTAGGGAGTGAAATAATGATTTTGGCAATATTAGTAAGGCTTTACTTCGCCTTTCGCTTCATCCAATTCTCTATTTTAATATTTTCAAGTCGCTCAAAATCTTTTACATTTTCCGTAACTAATATAAGCCCTTTTTGAATTGCTGTAGCGCCTATAAGCAGATCAAAGTCATCATGCATTGGTTTACCAATTTTTCGAAGTCTGGCTTTTTCTTCCGCGTACACGTTGACACAATTCACAATTGGTATGGGAATAATCTTCCTTAAAAATATATCCACTGCTTCATTGCTCCGATCAGGATTATTTGAATTCTCAGCCCCATAACGCAACTCAAAAATAGTAACCTCAGAAATAAACAATTCCTTACTATTTTTCTGTTTGGAAATCTGGTCAATATCTAGTTTGCCACGGAGAATAAATACGCAAATATTAGTATCTAACAAGTAAGCCATTAAAATTCAATTTCTCTTTTTCTAAATTTTCTAGCTGATCTTAGATCTGTTATTATTTCTTCTGCTGATTTTTCCGGTATAAATCCTTCGAAAGGGTTTTTCTTCTTTTCCCGTTTCTTCTTTCCAGCCTTTAATGACTTTGCAAGCCGCTCTATCAACTCCAATTTGTCGTCAGAACTAAGCCCTTCCAGATATGATTCTACAATATTTTTATCGACAAAAGTCATGACTCCCCTTTTTACAAAATTACAAATTATATCTGAAAATATCCTCAACTAATCCACATAGCCGGCTCTAATATAGACTGGAAATCTGACAGTCAGGAGCTCATCATCTCCCCATGCTGTGAGCAGTTCTTCTTCAATTAATAACAAAGGATCTACTCCTTCCTTCTTGATATAATTCTGTACACCCGACCATGTATGTAAGTAGCCCCAAAGTTGATCAAAATTCCAGTGAACAATTATATCCATTGTTGGTGCTTTTATCTCTCTGAAGGGAAATGGTATTGTTGCGTATCTTTCATCGACCCATTTTCTTTCAGGATCCCAGTAGGCCCGTGTTGTTACCATGTAGAAATGATCCATTACTTCATTTAAGGCATCTGTCATTCGAAGGTTAGTGTATGTCCATGCAGCCAGCAATGCTCCGGGTTTCGCCACTCTTCTTACTTCATTGTAAAAAGCTTCAAAGTCAAACCAATGGATCGCTTGCCCTACTGTTATCAGGTCAACCGTACGCGGTGGTATAGATGTGATTTCAGCGCGTTCTTCCCTGTATATAATGTTGTCAGCCTGGGTTGCTCTTGCTAATTGTGGGGCACTGATGTCCGTCCCATAGACCTTTACAAACTGCTCAGCAAGCCTTATAGCCACCTGCCCATTGCCTGTCCCGCAGTCCCATGCAGTATCAAATGCAGGTGTATGGGCAAATATAAAATCATAGACCGAATCGGGAGACTGCGGCCTGAAGGCTGCATAACCTTCCGCTGTTTTGGAAAAATTATCTACTATCTGTTTCATGGTAACTAAAGTTACGAAAACAGCTTATCTCATTTACACACCGATTTCAAAAACCTAAGCACACTATAAGTGGTCAATTGCCCGGAAGGTCCATTCAGTGTATAGTCGCAACCATGCGTACCACAAGGTAATGACAGGAAGTAGTATGGCACATGGTTCTTTGTCAATTTCGCACTCAGCCTGGTGCTATGATCATAATGTACCAATGGATCTATAGGGCCATGAATCAACAATGTTGCAGGTGACCGGGGCGTGACAAATTCTATGGCCGAGCTATTGAAGTATTGTTGCGGCACCTCTTCGTAAGTGCCTCCCAGGTAATCAACCATTACCTTACGCGAATCAAATACCAGCTTATTAGCAGGCAAACTATATCCCCAAATCATATCTGCCGGGCCGTAAAAACTAACCACTCCTTTTATGCTTGGGTCATGAAAAGTGTATGCCGCAACCAATGTTATCTGCGCACCTGCAGAGCGCCCCAGCAGTACAAACTGGTTGGTATCTATATTCAATTCACCTGCATGCTCGCGCAGGTAATGCATGGCTTTTGCTACATCTTCTACCTGTGCCGGACTCTTTACATCAGGCGCCAGCCTGTAGTTGATAGATGCAACATGATAACCCTCATTTGCCAATACCGTATTCAACTCCGGTAATTGTTTACTGTCACCACCTGCCCACGACCCGCCATGAACAACTATAACACATGGCCTCTTACCACTCTTCTGCGATTCGTAAAAATCCAATGTAAGGCGACCATCATAAAAGTGAGTTGTGCTTTCTAACTGTTTTGCGCCTATGCCTGTTATCATTTTACTTATGCTGAACGGCGCTTGGCTTGTAGGCTGGTCAACTGCACCTAATGCCACATTCATCTCTTCTTTCAGCTTAGGTGACAGCATTATTATCCGCACAATTGGGGATAGTAATATCAGCAGTGCAACAACACCAATTATAGTTCCGGGCAACACATACTTATCTACTTTATACCCCCACAACAATAACCCGCTGGTTATAGTAATCCCTATCAGTGGAAACTCTGTAACTACTATAGCAGTAAGCCATAAATGATAGGTAGGTGCACGAAACACCGCAAGCAGCGACAACAGAAATACAATGATCAATAAAACCAACCTTAGCATATCAGTAAAGGTAATCGAATAGTAATTGTGGGCGATTACCTCCATCAACGTCATCTCAAAACTAATCTGTGTAATCGGCGCAATCTTTTTTACTCTGTGATCCAGACAACCTGAAAAATAAATCTTTCAGTAAATTTTGAAAGTTCGAGAATAACAATTTATCTTTGTGTTATGAAACTGACAGAGGCAAAACAACAATTCATTCTTAACTGGGGCGTTCTGGGCACGCAATGGGGTATCAATCGCACCATGGCGCAGATACACGCTCTGTTACTGGTGAGTATTGAGCCTATGAGTGCAGATGAGATCATGGCCGAACTAAAGATAAGCCGTGGTAACACCAACATGAACGTGCGTGAGCTGATGGACTGGGGTATAGTGGAGAAGATATTGAAACCGGGTGAGCGCAAAGAGTTTTTCACTGCTGAAAAAGACATATGGGTAGTGGCAATGCGCATTATCAAAGAGCGTAAGCGCCGCGAAGTAGAGCCGGTACTGGTAGTGCTGGAACAGTTGAAAGAAATAGAAGGAGATAAAAACGATAAAGACATAAAGCAGTTCATCAGTATGATATCCGATATTCAGAAGTTCTCCAACCAGGCTAGCAAGGGTATAGATGGCATGGTAAAGATGGACGAGCATTGGTTTACCGGCACATTGCTGAAGCTATTTAAGTAATTGTTCATTAAAGAAGTTTGTTTTGTTTTGAAAAGTGTTCTTTAGTCCCGCTCATTGCGGGATTAAAGGACCAACAACCGGGAAGCCGGTTTTTAAAAGCACTTAAACTTTCATTATTTTCTGAAAATATAATTAGTACAAAACAATTGTTATGAAGACATACATACACGCCCCGCCACCTACTTCCAGATAGCATGCTAAATTCTCTATTTACACACACTTTTAAAACCATTTTTTATGAACTACATTCTCATTTTATATACGGCTTATCTTATAGTTACCATCATCCTTACTGTATGGGTAGCACACACATTGTTCAAAAACGGACAGGTATTCTTGATCGATATTTTCCATGG
>CANBQQ010000359.1 GCA_947371715.1 Flavipsychrobacter stenotrophus | reverse complement strand
TCTATTGATGAGTTGGATGAGGTGCTGCGCAGGCAGCATATAACTGTTTTGCATACAGTACCAAGTCTGTTAGCGGTAATGAACGATGATGTGCCGCTGGTAAGGTTAGTGAACGCCGGTGGAGAGGCCTGCACGGCACAGGTAGTGTCTCGCTGGTCAGTACCGCCAAGGCAATTCTTTAATAGCTATGGGCCAACAGAAACGACTGTTACAGCTACCATTACTACTTTAAAGCCCGGTGAACCTATTACAATTGGTCAACCATTACCTAACTATAATCTTGCCGTTGTTGATGAACTGCTTAACCTGTTGCCGGTAGGTGAGCGGGGAGAGCTGGTAATAACCGGTCCCGGTGTATCTCACGGATATGTGAACAGGCCCGACCTTACAATAGAGAAATTTGTAGCGAAGCCCGAAGCGCTATCAGTACTGCCCGGTGACTTTGTTTATAAAACGGGTGATGCTGCTATTATCAACCCTGATGGCAGTATCGATTTTCAGGGGCGTTTGGATGACCAGATCAAACTGCGCGGATATCGTATAGAGTTGGGGGAGATAGAAAATCAACTGAGTAATCTTACTGATATTACTGCAGCAGCAGTGGCAGTAAAAAAAGATATTAATGGACAGGATCACCTGGCAGGCTATGTGGTTTGTGATGATCCTGTAAATATGAATCAGCAGAGCATAAGAGATGCACTGGCCAAGGTACTGCCGGCATATATGGTGCCGAGTGTTATTGTACAGTTGTCTGAGATGCCCCGCCTGCCAAGTGGTAAGATCAACCGCAAAGAATTGCCTGTTCCTGCCATGCTTATGGAGAGCTCGGTTTCGGGTGCCGACGATATCATAGATATTGATGCGCCACTGGGCGACAGGGTTATAGCGGCGCTAAGAAAGAATTTTCCTAACAGGCAAATAGATGGTTCGCTCGATTTCTTTACCGATCTGGGCGGGCATTCCTTGCTTGCGGCCTCGTTTGTGTCGAGATTGCGTAAGGAAGCTAATATTCCTCAGGCTTCGCTAAAGGATATATATCTTAACCGTCCGTTGGGAACGCTCATTAATTACTGGGAAAGTAAAAAGGCAGAAAAGCCGAAAGAGAAAAAGGTATTTAACCAGATATCTAAAAAGCGGTTTTACATGTGCTGGGCAGCACAGACATTATCTCTGTTGCTGATGTACGGATTATTTGCGGTGCAGATATTCTTTCCTTACCTGGGGTACTACGGTATTAAAGAGTATACGGGCAACATAGGGTTAGGTATTGCCACCGCATTGAGCGTTTATTTCCTTATCCCACCATTCTTTGCTACGCTCAGTATACTGGTGAAGTGGCTGGTGATCGGTAAGATGAAGGAAGGAGACTATCCTTTGTGGGGTGGTTATTATTTCCGCTGGTGGTTTGTGAAGACTTTTCAGCGGTTATTGCCATCAGAGTTTTTGAATGGCACACCACTTTACTGCAGCTTCTTACGCAGAATGGGTGTGACCGTGTCCAAAGACACGCAGCTGGCTGCTATTACCATAGGCGCAGAAGACCTGGTAAGTATCGGCAGCGACGCCAGCCTTAGTTCGCAGGTGGTTATCAATAATGCTTGGGTTGAGGATGGACTGCTGAAATTGCGTAAAGTTCACATTGGTGCACATGCCTACATAGGTAGTAGTGCCATTATAGCGGGTGGTGCTACAGTAGAAGATTGGGGTGAACTACAGGATCTGAGTTATCTGCAGGAAGGCAAGACAATAAAGAGCGGAGAAATATGGCAGGGTAGTCCGGCTGTATTAAAACAGACCAAACCAATTGATGAACTTCCGCAACCCATATTTGTTTCAAACGCCAGACGAAGGACTTACAAAGTAATCTTCCTTTTACTTTTGTTGCTATTCCCTTTTGTGATCTTGTTACCGCTGTTGCCTACTGTTATTATTCTAAATGACCTGGATAATTCCACGCCTGATTACGACTTTAGTTATATGATCGTAACACCTTCATTAGCATTGAGTTACATCATCATTTTTTCGTTAGTTACAATAGGCCTTACCCGCCTGCTGCAGCGGGGAATAAAGCCGGGCAGATATCCGATCTATAGTGGTTTCTATCTTAGGAAATGGTTTGCTGATCAGCTGATGAGTCTATCGCTAATAGTACTTCACCCGATATATGCAACAGTGTTTGTAAGCATATGGTTCAGAGCACTTGGGGCCAAGGTGGGCAAGAATACAGAGATATCAACAGCAAGCAGTGTTACACATCCACTGCTGGAGATAGGCAAGAATGCATTTGTAGCTGATGCTGTAACACTGGGTGAATCTGATGTCAGAGGGCAGCAATTGATACTGGAAAAAACTATTATCGGTAATAACAGCTTTGTAGGTAACAGTGCTTTAATACCGCAAGGGTATCACCTGCCGGGTAGAATGTTGATAGGGGTTCTGTCAACTCCGCCGGATGCACAGCAACTGGAAGGTGCAAAGGCCAAAGACTGGTTTGGGTCGCCGGCCATCGCGCTGCCTCGCAGGCAGGAAAGCCGTACATTCCCTGCTGAGCAGACGCTGCGACCTTCGCCACAACGTATACTGGGTAGAACCATTGTAGAGTTTATCCGCATATTGATACCTGAAACGACAATTATCATTTGCAGTATATTATTCATCGCCTATTCGCACGATCTGCTGGTGGAAAAGCATTGGTGGGAAATAGCCTATACATTGCCTATCTATTACCTCTATTACATGGGCTTGCCTGCCTTCCTGGTCACTTTTGTTATGAAGTGGGTGTTTGTGCGCAAGTTTAATGCTGAGCAGAAGCCTATGTGGACGCCAAAGGTGTGGATAAGTGAGGCTATCACATCTACCTACGAGGCACTGACCGTTCCCTTTGTATTGGATTATTTAAGAGGGACACCATGGTTGCCTATTTTGCTCAGGTTGCTGGGTGTGAAAATAGGCAAGCGGGTATGGATGAACACTACCGATATTACCGAATTTGACATGGTAAGTATTGGTGATGATACGGCACTTAATGAAGATTGCGGGCCGCAGACACACTTGTTTGAGGATAGAGTAATGAAGGTAGGTCCGATAAAAATAGGGCAGCGCTGCAATATTGGCGCACGCTCTATAATACTATATGACAGTGAAATTGGTAATGATGTAGGTGTAGACCCACTTTCACTGGTAATGAAAGGAGAGAACCTGCAACCGGAAACGAACTGGGGAGGAAGTCCCGTTCGATCAGCTTAATTGCAATAGATACCGACTGCTCTCTTTGTTTTTTATTGAAATATTAACGGGCCGCTATACAATAGATGCGGTAAATTTACGTTGTTGTGCCTGTATTGAAGGCACAGTGGCAGCAGTAAATATTGTGTTTACTTTCTTACATTTACCATCCGAAAACTAACTCATGCAAATACTTTCCGTTTTATTTCTTCAGGCCGCAACCGCATTGCCGGATACCGCTGCTAAGGCTGTAACGCAGGCTGCAACAGTGCCGGCAGAAAAGATCTCGTTGTTTCATTTGTTGATGGAAGGTGGGGTATTAATGATCCCGCTTTTGCTCTGCTCATTGGTATTGGTGTATGTGTTCTTTGAGCGTCTTTCGATCATTCGTAAAGCGTCGGTAATAGACGATAAGTTCATGGCACGGATCAGAGAACAAGTTGTGAACAAGAACATAGAAGCGGCTAAAGCAAGCTGCAGGACAAGCAATACACCTGTAGCCCGCATCATAGAAAAAGGGCTGGAAAGGGTAGATAAGCCATATGATATAGTGGAGAAGACATTGGAAAATAACGGTAAACTGGAGGTGTATAAACTGGAAAGGAATCTATCTGTGATCAATGCAATAGCAGGTATAGCGCCTGTGCTTGGTTTCTTGGGTACAATTGCCGGTATGATCATTCTGTTTTTTAACGTTCAGCACCAGGGTTTTTCATTGGAGACGATTGCGGGTGGTATCTATACTAAGATGGTTACATCGGCGTCGGGCCTTATTATTGGCCTGTTTGCATACCTCGGTAGTGCCTATCTTAATGCACAGATCAATAAGAGTGTAAACCGAATGGAAGCGGCTTCTGTTGAATTTTTGGATATCGTCATGGAAACAAAGGGAGAATAATGAACATCAGGAGGCATTTAAGAGACGAACCCCACGGACATTCATCTGCACTGAATGATATATTA
>CANBQQ010000358.1 GCA_947371715.1 Flavipsychrobacter stenotrophus | reverse complement strand
ATTGGTCTCATAGACATTCTCCAAGGTATGCTTAATGGTATTGTCTCTTACCCTGCGGGCAGGAGAGAATATCAATATCGGCGGCTTAGAACCAAATACATTGAAGAAGCTAAATGGCGACAGGTTAGAATTACCCTCGCTATCTATTGTACTTGCGAAACAAATAGGACGTGGCGCTACAGAACCCAGCAGGTATGCATGTAGTTGTGCAGTCTTTATTTCTCCGGGAAAAATCGTCATGTTGCTAAATAAAAAGTAAAAGTAAAAAGTGTGTATTGCCATATTAGGCAATACACACCAGATCTTAAATATTGTATTGAACCTAAACAGCCAAAGCTATCTCTATGTTCACATTCATCAAAGTAACGAAATCATTCAACCTGTTCTCCAGATCAGCAGGAGTCAATTCCTTCATGCGGATAGGACCGAATTTTTCTACGCAGAAAGATGCCATTGCTGAGCCTATAACTACGGCAGCCTTCATGTTCTCAAAGCTGATATCATCAGTACGAGACAAATAACCGATAAAACCACCTGCGAAAGTATCGCCGGCACCGGTCGGGTCAAAAACTTCTTCCAAAGGCAATGCCGGAGAAGAGAATATTTTATCGCCATAGAACAACAATGCACCATGCTCACCTTTCTTAATGATGAGGAACTTAGGGCCCATTGCCTGTATTTTCTTAGCTGCCTTTACCAGTGAATATTCACCGCTTAGCTGGCGAGCTTCGCTATCATTGACCATCAAAAGATCAACGCGAGTCAATACCTGCTTCAGTTCGTCCATAGCAATGTCCATCCAAAAGTTCATGGTATCCATGATCACCAGCTTTGGCTTGTGCTTCAGCTGATCCAATACCTTCATCTGTACCGCAGGAACGAGGTTACCCAGCATTACATAATCGCAATCCTGGTAGCTTTCTGGTATCTTCGGGTCGAACTGAGCCAATACATTGAGGTCGGTGATCAATGAATCACGTGTATTCATATCCATATGGTAGCGGCCGCTCCAGAAGAAGCTCTTGCCATCTTCGATCACGTCAACACCTTCAAACTCAACACCACGTGCTTCAAGCGCCGCGATCTCTTCCTTAGGAAAATCACCACCAATGATAGACACCTGCTTGATAGGCTGTGTGAAGTAAGAAGCCGCCCATGCAGCATAGGTTGCAGAGCCACCAATTATACGATCTACCTTGCCAAAGGGTGTTTCCAACGCATCGAAGGCCATTGTACCAACTATCAGTAAAGACATAGTCTGTTTTTAAATTTTGCGCAAAGTTACTTAAAGTTGTTTAGTGATAAACCTCTATAAGATACATATTAATGAAATGTGAGTAAATGGTTAAAGGTGGTTGTTTGTCTGAATCAGGATGGTCAGGATAGGAGGAAAAGTAGGATTGTTATAAACCCACCTCAAATAGGACTAACCAGATAGCGAATAACCACCTCCCGCGCCGAAAAGGCGGGTACTGAGCTACGCTCGTGCCGTGGCCAGCACCTTCAAAAGGAGGAGAGTGTATATTAGCGCATCTCAAAGAGAACCAGCCCGATGCCGAATGTCGTGGTTCGGCACGGCTCACCATGACATTCGGAGGGGTATTGATAGTGTGCCTTTAAGATAAAAAAAGCCACAGTTCCTTGGGAACTGCGGCCTGTAAGTATTTACAATTATTAATTAGATCAATTCCAAGCTGCGGGTAACGAACTCGGTGAGTTCGGCACCTGTGAGCATACCCTGAGAAAGGAGGGCAAGATCATATGCCTGCTTAGCTAACTGAGCCTGCTGACCTTCGTCGGCCTTAAGGATCTTGTCTACCAGCTTGTGGTTACCGTTGATAGCAACCTTGTATCTATCTGGCAATGAGCCGTAGAAGCCCATACCTGCGCCACCACCCATGCGAGCCATGTCTTTCATGCGGCGCATGAATTCGTCCATGGTGATAGTAACAGGAAGATCGGAAGGATTCATGGCATCTACTTCTACCTGGAAGTTAGCGCTGGAAATAGCCTTTTCGAATATTTCCTTCACCTTGCCTTTCTGCTCATCGTTCAATACCAATGATATTGTTTCGCCCTTATCGATCAGCTTATCGGCAACATCTGCGTCAACACGCTTCAATGAAGTCTTATCCAGCTTCTGCTCCAGCTTGCTGATGAAATGCGGATCAATTGGTGAATCCATCAACATTACATCGTAATCCTTCTTGTTAGCACTCTGGATGAAGCTATCCTGTTTTGCAGGATCTGAAGCATATATATATACAACTGTACCATCCTTATCAGTCTGGTTCGCGGCAACCTTTTCCTTGTATTCGTTAAGCGTGAAATGTTCTTTCTTAGTATTGGTGATCAAAGCAAAATCTACAGCTTTATCATAGAATTTCTCTTCGCTGATCATACCATACTTAACGAACATACCTATATCACTCCACTTTTCTTCGTAAGCTGTTCTGTCGTTCTTGAACAATTCGTTCAGCTTGTCTGCCACCTTGCGGGTTACATAGCTGTTGATCTTCTTTACATTGCTATCGGCCTGCAGGAAGCTACGGGAAACATTCAACGGAATATCCGGAGAATCGAGTACACCGTGCAACAGCATAAGGAACTCTGGAACTACATCCTTTACCTCATCGGTAATGAATACCTGGCGGCTAAACAATTTGATCTTATTGCGCTGAAGATCCATATCGTTCTTCACCTTAGGGAAGTACAATACGCCGGTAAGATTGAAAGGATAATCTACATTGAGGTGGATCCAGAACAAAGGATCTTCGCTCATCGGGTACAATTCTCTGTAGAAATTGAGGTAGTCTTCGTCCTTCAATTCTGTAGGAGACTTAGTCCAGATAGGCGCTGTGTTATTTACCTTATTCTCTACCTGTATTTCTTTACGCTCCGGCTTGCCGTCTGCATCTTCGCCCTCTTCAACCCAATCAGGCTTAGTACCGAAGAAAACCGGTACAGGTAGGAATTTGCAGTATTTATCCAAGATACCCTGTAGTTTCCACTGATCAAGGAATTCTGTGCTTTCTGCATTTACATGCAAGATGATGTCGGTACCACGGGTTGTACGGTCACCTGCAGAAATTTCGAATTCAGTGCTGCCGTCGCATATCCAGCGGGCAGATTCTGAACCTTCTTTGTATGACAGTGTATTGATCTCTACCTTTTCAGCAACCATGAAGGCTGAGTAGAAGCCCAGACCGAACTTACCGATCAGTTCATTAGCATCTTTAGCTTCTTTGAATTTCTCCAAAAACTCCGTAGCACCGGAAAAAGCGATCTGGTTAATGTATTTTTTAATTTCTTCGGCAGTCATACCCAGACCGTTATCACTGATAGTGATTGTCTTTTTGTCAGCATCGAACGCGACATCTACCCTACCTTCGCCAACCTCGCCACTGTACTGACCCAATGCACCCAATCTGTTGATCTTTTGCACCGCATCGACTGCGTTACTTACTAGTTCACGTAAGAAAATCTCATTGTCTGAGTATAAAAACTTCTTAATGATCGGAAATATATTTTCCGTGTGAATGGATATCGTTCCTTTTTCCTGCATAGTATTATGATGTTTATTTTTTCTACTTATGCAACATCAATACCTGTTCCAAAGTGTGAGATGGGACAAAATGACAGTGTATTTGTCTGAACCAGGATTTAAGGGATTAAAGGATTTCCATGATTGTGTCGTCTGTGTGCCGTCCTAAAATAAGTTGACAGTTTTTACTCCAATTTTAGACATACTGTATCTTTATTTCGTGAAAAAGAAAATACTGTTTGTTTGCACCGTAAATAGAATGAGAAGTGCAACAGCCCACAAGATCTATGAAAATGATGAACGGCTTGAGGTAAAGTCTGCCGGGACAGACGTAACTGCAAACATGGTTATCAATGAAGAGTTGCTTAACTGGGCCGATGCTGTAATTGTGATGGAGAAGCATCACAGAAATTTCATCAGGAGGGAGTTTCCGGGAATTTATGATTCTAAGAAAATAGTTTGTCTGTACATTCCGGACGACTATGATTTCATGCAAGAGGAACTAATTACGATATTGAGAGATAAATTTGAGAGTGTGTATAGGAGGGGTTTGGTGTGAGCCATAGTGCCCGTAGTTATATGATCTCGGTCATAAAAACTATTTCTCATTTGGTATCATCCATGTGATGTCGTTATCTATTACCATAGATTGTTGCGCAAAGTGCTCAAAATGCC
>CANBQQ010000357.1 GCA_947371715.1 Flavipsychrobacter stenotrophus | reverse complement strand
ACTACTACCTCTCCGGCCGACAATTCTTCATATAGAACTAACATAACCAGACCGACAAACAGCGCATTTACCGTCGCTACCAAAATTCCCCAAAACGACAACCACCCATATACCTTTAGCGCCCTGCACTGTATTGCATCAATAGTATTATTAAATACGTTAGGAGAGCCGGCAGAGCTATCCTCCACTTCATTTTCTTTGTCGGAAACACTCGGGATATTTGTATAATTCGCGGGCTGGCCACTCAAAGCTTCATTAAATGCTTCTGTAAAACCAGAAAATTCCACCAACGACCTTCGTCGGAATAATCGCCCGCTGAGCTTTACCTGCCTGCCGTCCTGCAAATACAAGATCAGCGATTCGGGTCTTGAGCCAACATATAGGAGTTTATGATTTTTCAGCTCACCGTTACTGAAATGGAGGGTGTTGCCGCGGATACCGGTCAATTGTAAATTGCCGTATTTGAAACTCGCAGCATATTTTTTAGCTCCTGCTTTCTTTGCAAGGTAGTAGCAACCAAGGAATAATGCAAACCACGAAAAAATGAGCGCTATACCCAGAAGATCTTCATCTTCTATGAGCAACACAAATAGCACACAGGAGGTAATGAACCCAATGAAATAGAATAGAATATAATAGGCAATAATTCTGGCAGTGCTGGTTATATATACAGTATATGCTGTCATCTTATACGCAAACTCGGCAGGACCTCAAAATGGAAAGTAACATCGACAAACGGATACATTCATCGATGTCAATTCCAAATATTAACATTTAAATAGTTTTTATTCCAATTATTCCTAGCCAGCTACCGCCAGCTGCTTGGTTTCCATGCCTAGTTTGGTCACAGTCAGGAAGCACTGCCCTGTTGCGGAATAAGTGATCAGTTTCATTTTTTTCAGGCTTTCCAGGTGTATGCGCAGTGTTGCCCGACTTACTCCTGCCTTGGTTGCAATAGCTTCAAATGATACAAATCCTTTAGAAGGAGCATCCTGAACGTATAATTTTATTGTGGAAAAAACATTACCCAATTCCGGCATAATTATTATTGATTTTTATAAAGTTAGCCTTTTTACGGCACATTACCTACTACCCTGTTTCTGCCAATTCCGCATTTTGTTAAAAATCAGTGCATCAGCTTACCGTTATCACAGTTATTAGGTAATTTACGTGCATAATATATATGATGATGAAATTGCGGTTACTGGCGGCAGCAATAGCCTGTATTTTACTTTCTTTACCGGCACAGGCGTCCAAGCTGTTTATCCCTATGGATCCCGAAGGCCAGGCCAACCACCTGAAGGCTTACGGGGTGGCATATGAGGCGCTGAAAGAAGGTATGACACTTGACTGGTTGCTCAACTACAAAGGAGGCAGCTTTTGCATGGATGATGCCGCTACATTGGTGCGCCTGTGCAAGTTGCGTGGCGTAAGCTATGAAATCATCAGCGAGGAAAAATATCTGGGAATAGTGACTGAAATAGCAAATCCTGATTTTAACGGCGATGTAATAAAGCTGGAGAAAGCACCTAAAATAGCTGTCTACACCCCACCCAATAAAGAACCATGGGATGATGCCGTGACAATGGTACTCACCTATGCCGAAATTCCTTTCGACAAAGTTTATGACGACGAAGTGCTGGGCGACGACCTGCACAAGTATGACTGGCTACACCTCCATCACGAAGACTTTACGGGCCAGTATGGTAAATTTTGGGCCAGCTTCCGCAATACTACCTGGTATCAGAATGATCAGCGCTCAGCCGAAGCCATGGCTGCAAAACACGGATTTAAAAAGGTGTCTCAACTAAAACTGGCGGTGGCCAAAAAGATCCGCGATTTCGTAGCCGGCGGCGGCTTTATGTTTGCCATGTGCTCTGCTACCGATACCTACGATATTGCATTGGCTGCCGACGGCACTGACATATGCGATGTACCTTTTGATGGCGACCGCCCCGATCCTGCCGCACAATCTAAACTCGACTACACCAAGTGTTTTGCATTTAAAGATTTCAGTCTCTACACCGATCCTATCCATTACGAATACTCTACCATAGATGCCACAGAGATTCACCAGGGCCGCATACCTGTGAATACCGATTATTTCAGTCTTTTCACCTTCTCTGCTAAGTTCGATCCCGTTCCCGCTATGCTTTGCCAGAACCATACTACCACAATAAAGGGTTTTATGGGACAGACAACTGCATTCCGTAAAGAAGCCCTCAAATCGAGCGTACTGGTAATGGGCGATTTTAAACCCACCAACGAAGCCCGCTATATACACGGAGAATATGGTAAAGGCACCTGGACATTCTACGGCGGCCACGACCCTGAAGATTATCAACACAATATCGGCGATCCTCCCACCGAGCTTAGCCTCCACCCCAGCTCTCCCGGCTACCGCCTGATTTTAAATAATGTATTGTTTCCTGCTGCTAAGAAAAAGCCAAGGAAGACGTAGAGTACTGGCTTTCAGCTAAATCAATTCGAACCATTCAACTAAACACAAAAGCGGGTCGCCACATTTCATGTAGCGACCCGCTTGCTTTCACAGTAGAATTCCTTATTTATTCGTCACCATCCCCATCACCTTAGATTTCACATTCCCCTTTATCTGTAACACAATAACCGGTTCAGACGCATCAGATGTTACCGTCACCTGCTTGCTGATAGGCCCGGGGCGCTGCAGTGTGTTATAGATCACGTGTATCTTGCCTTTCTTGCCGGGCATAATAGGTTCATGATCCCAGTTGGCAGTGGTGCAGCCGCAAGAACCTACCGCATTACTGATAATAACCGGCTTGCTGCCCTTGTTCTTAAATACAAAGTCATACTCTGCCTTAGGTCCTTCAGGCACTTCACCGTAATCATGTACTAACTCCTTAAACGCCAGCACACCGGCATCCCCTGTTGCAGAATTTTCTGCCCTGGCTTCCTGAGCATAGGTAGCAGCCGCACCCGATAAGATCATGCAAACGGTCAACATCATTAACTTCTTCATGTTTGTTTTGTTTTATGGTTAAAAAATGGAAATTATAGGCAAAGCAGTAGCTACATCAGGCAGGGCCTGTAACTTATTTTATCGTGCAAATTCCTTGAGACATATTAAGTTCCCACGCAATAGCGTGGACATTGACCTCCCTCTCCCCTTGGAGAGGGTCGGGGTGAGGCTAACACCACCACCTACTGAATGATCACATCGCCGTAATGGCTGCCAATAGTTATCTTGCGGGGCGAATTATTGTCGTTACAGTCTGTGTCAAAGAACCCCGCCATCATATCACACTTCTTTTCTCCGGTAAAGCACTGCAACATTTCCTCTGCCGATCCCGGTTGCGTCTCAGAATTAATAACTATCGTTTCTCCGGTGGCCACCTTCTTTATGCGTATCTCATCTACTGTCACTGTACAACCATATCTTTCAGGGTCGGTATACTTCAGTGGCCCCGCCTGGTCAGGCTCCAACGTGCGGCAATCAGCTACGGCTGCAGGCGCCTTGTCTTTACACTTCACTGTCTGAGATATGCAAATCTCAATTGCACACTTAGTGGCGTTACAAATAGCCTCTGTGCTTTTACCATAAGTACCGGTCGCCAGAGCCATGGCAGATATAGCTTGTAATGGCCTGTTGCTGATGAACGTGGCTCTTTTTACTTTGGTTGGCGAAGAAACGGAAGCAATTTGACGGGGTTCGGCTGCAGAAGTCACACCCTCATCCATTTCATTAGCTACTTTCTTTAATATCGTATCAGGTAATGTATTGGCACTAAAAGCAACCTCATTATTTTGCTTTGAGGTGGTATTGTTTAGAAACAGTACGTAACCACCAACACTCACTACCAGCAGCAACATTGCCGCTACCCTCATCCACTTATAGTCGGGCACACTGCGTGGCTTCATTTTACCCGACAATGCCTTCCACTCAGCCTCCTTATCAAACTCCGGAAAGAGTTCTTTAAGGCTGGCTATATCCATTTTTTGCTGCAAATATTGTTCTTCGTCCTGTGTCATTTTGCCGCTCATTTTAACTATTTATCAAGATCTTACTTTTCAATATCGACTTGGCCAGGTGCAGCTGGCTCTTCGATGTACCTTCACTTATCCGCAGCGTTTGTGCTATTTCCCTGTGCGTTTGCCCTTCAAAAATGTATAGGTTAAACACCGTCTTGCAACCCGCAGGCAATGCATGTATCAGCAATAAAATTTCCTTCGCGTTCATC
>CANBQQ010000356.1 GCA_947371715.1 Flavipsychrobacter stenotrophus | reverse complement strand
AAATGTTCGAGCAGATTGAATCCTGTTTTTAGTTCACATGCGGCAGCTATTCCTGTTCCGCACGAAATGATCACGCCGTTTATATCAGTGCAGATATGATACGGCATCAGGGTTGAAAATTGTTCCCTTGAAAAAGAAAAATTTTCTGTTGTATTCAATTTTTTGGCGGTTAGTTTGTTGACAATATTTTTATGAGATCCGGAAAGTAGATAGGTTTTTCCAGATAGCCTATTATCTGGTTCTGGCTAACGACATCCTTATTTGCTTGTGCTGTAAAATGCGATTGTGGTATAGCAGATGTTACAATGACCTTAATGTTACTGAGTTCCGTATTCAATTCCACTTCTTTTAGAAATTCAAATCCGTTCATTACCGGCATATTCAGATCCAGTAGTACGTAATTAATTTCTTTGTTTGATTCTATTACTTCAAGGGCTTCTTTGCCATCTCCAGCTTCAAGAACGGCATATCCATTTAATTCTAATGATTTTCTCAGCAGAAACCTTGTTATAGTGTCATCGTCAACATATAATACCGTTGCCATTAATTTAGTGTTTTTACCTAACCTATCTAAGTCGTAAGACCTTGTAAGATGAGTATGAAATTAAAATACCTGAATCAGGTATGGTAGCCATTATTGACCACTGAAATCATTAAGCTTATAAATAAGCTCCACTTTAGAGTTTACATTATACTTCACATACATGTTTCTAATGTGGTAATTAACCGCATGAAATGATTTATTTATGATCGCGGCTATCTCTTTATAGCTTTTGCCCTCTATCAGGTACTCAGCTATTACCTTTTCCTTTTTAGATAGTTTTTCCATTTTTTTCACGCCCGCATCTTTCACTATTTTAAGCTGACCTATTAATTTGGTCGCACTAACAGGATGCAGGTAACTTCCATTCTCTCTGATATCATCAAATACCTTTTCTATCTGGCTAATACTAAATGGTTTGTACAGAAAACCGCTTGCGCCGTTTTCCAGCGCATTCATTATTAATTGTGGCTTTTCGTCTCCAGTTATAATAATTACATGTACATATGGAAATTTCTTTTTCAGAGATGATATAGCCTTGATTCCAGATTCATCTTCCAGATGTTCATCAACTATTAAATAGTCAGGTTGTTGTTTGTAGGTAGTTTTAAGCACATCATTTACACTTCCTGTCGAAAAAACTTTTGTGTAGTTTTTAATTGATAAATAATCCTCAATACTTGACCTTAGTACATCATTGTCCTCTATTATTCCTACCGAAGCCTTCAACATGATATTGTAATATTTATTATTTACTAACAAAAGTATATCATTATCAATTAGTTAGTACTACTAAAATTAGTGATAATGGGGGCTATATTTTATTTCTAAACCATATTAAGTATAGAACATATTATATTTTGTTTTCGCGTAGTTAATTAATTTCAGAATGGACTAATTTTAGTATGTTTATAATTCATTGATAATCTTATGTTTGTAAAATAATTGCATTGCTATGGATAAAAAGGTTTTAATTGTAGAGGACAATGAGCTGATCGCCTTCTTACATAAAAAATTTGTAAAAGATTGCGGAGCAGAAGTAGTGGGTACAACGTGCGATTATGAAGAATTTACAAACCTCATAAAAGATACCCAACCAGATGTTATTTTGATGGATATTTTGCTGGGGCAGGAAATGGACGGGATCGATTTTGTGCTGGGCGCACCGCCCTCCAATGCACGAGTCTATTATGTTTCTGCCAGCACAGATCCCGCTACACTTGAAAAGGCAAAACAGACGGAGTTTCACGCATTTGTAGTAAAGCCATTATCATTGGCTACCCTCAGGGAAATGCTCGATTTTTGATAGCAGACAACTCACCCCTTTACTTTTTATAAATGGACGAAGCTAATAAGGTAGACAGTGTAGAAACTAAGTCGGGGCAGTACCAGTTGACGCACTCATTTGGTCTGTTTGATCAGGTTGTCCAGCCTGTCTTTGTGCTATCTTCAACTGTGGGGCTTGTCTATAACAATGCAGCGGCCAGTCCTTATTCCGACAGGTTTGTCAAACATTGCAGCCGGCCTACTATCCAAAAGCATTTCAGTAGCGTATCACCGTCAAAAGATATTTTCACATTCAGGCATGTTCAGCGGCTATTTAGTTGCTCCATTTCTGTGGCAAACACCGGCGACTTTATAGTTATACTTAATGATATCACACCATTAAAGCGCGAAATTGACAAACGGGAAGATCGCATCTATTTTTATGAAAAGGTGCTCAATAATGTCCCGGTCGATCTCGTTATTTTCAATGAACACCATAAGTATCTCTTTGTTAATCGTTTTGCCATCAAGAATGATAATGTAAGAAAATGGATAATTGGTAAGGATGATTTTGAATATGTGAAGGCACGAAACATGCCGATTGAAATTGCCCAGCGGAGAAGAGCTTACTTTGACAAATGCTTAGATGAAAATAGAACAGTTGAAACGGAAGATGAAACTGTTGGAGTTGGCAATAATCGTAAAACTACTCTTAGAAGATTCTCACCTATACGCGACAAAAATGGTGAATTACTGTTCATACTTGGTTTCGGTATCGATATTACCGATCGTAAGATAATGGAGACCGAGATCCAATATTCAGAAAGAAAGTACAGGGAATTATTTTTCAATAATACTGTCGGTGTTTTTACCGCAGGTATCTTGGGTGGGGTAATCACCTACAACAAGGAAATTGAAAAGATATTGGATGCGTCAGAGGTAGACCGCCAATACAATATCATGTCTTTTTTGAGAGACGAAGATAGAAAGGCTATAAGCGGTGCATTAAAACAGACAGGACGTGTAAACAATTTTGAGTCTCCTATTGTTACCCTATCTGGTGAGGAAAAGAACATCTTGTTGAATATGGTGATCGTCGATTCTTCCCAAGAGGGTAAATATATTCTTGGAACAATTATTGACGTAACAGAGCAGGTATCAACGCGCTTGGAGTTGGAAGGCAGCGAAGCACGCTACCGTTCCATTTTTGAAGGCTCCCTCGATATTATTATCACAATAGGAAATGATGCAAATGTGTCATTTCATAGTTTTTCTTTCTCATCTGTACTGGGGTATGAAAACAGTTTATTGATCAATGCTCCAATTGCTGAGTTCCTGACAGATGAATCTGTTATTAAGTTCAATACTGTTTTTAGTGAAGTCGTGAAAGGGAAATATGTGCGTAATGTAGAGTTGGAGTTTATTCACTGCAATGGACATATATTAGTGTTGGAAGGAAGTATTTCGCCATCGCAAAATATAGATGGTAGAAATGGCGGCCAGGCTTTCTTCAGGGATATCACTTTGAAAAGAGAACAAGAGCAATCTATAAAAAGGTCGTTGGCCGAAAAAGAGATGTTGCTGAAGGAGGTGCATCATAGGGTCAAAAATAACCTCACAGTCATTTACAGCTTGTTGGAGATGGCGTCTATGAATTCTGATAATGAAGCATTTAAACAAGTATTTGCTTCCAGTCAGTCCAGGGTCAGATCTATGTCCATGGTCCACGAAAATCTATACCAGACCAATGTCTTTTCTGAATTAGACATTGTGGCTTACTCCAAAAAATTATTTAAAGAAATTTCGGCGATCTATGGGCAGGAAAACAAACCTGTAGATTTCTCAACTACCAATGAGTTGATACTCATTGATATTGATCATGCCATTACTATTGGCCTTATTCTCAATGAGCTGATCATCAATTTTTATAAATACGTATATCCCGTTACTTCCCATCCGTCTCTGTCTTTGAGTTATGAACAGGCTGATTATCACGATGAAAAATCAGGCACTGTTAAACACAGAGTTACATTGGAGTATCAGGACAATGGACCAGGGCTTGCATCTTCTGCTTCAGACAGCGGCACCGGTATAGGTATGTTGTTATTACAATTGTTGAGTAAACAACTTAAAGCAACGGTAAGCCGGCATTCTGAAAACGGCTTTAACTTTACGATGAAATGGAATAGTATGCACAAATAAATTGGCCTGCTATCCTAAAAAATATTCTTCACAGTTTCCCGTGCATTTAGTCTTGTTCCACCTTCCATTCCTTTCAATATAGACGTCGCTGGTAGGTTGCAAATATTGATTAACCTTTGAAAAATAGATGTGTATAATGCACCTGTTATTATATTTGCATCAGTATGGCACTGTATTTGCTGTATGAATAATTAATATATTGTTTTTTATTTTTATC
>CANBQQ010000355.1 GCA_947371715.1 Flavipsychrobacter stenotrophus | reverse complement strand
TAAAGTTGCGGTCTTTGTGCTCACGGCCCAGGTTCACACTATATTCACCCTTGCCGCAGGCAAGCTCCAGCGTTATCGGATTGTCGTTTTTAAAGAAATCCTTCCAGTTATTCTTCATGTTCTCAGGGTACTGCAATACATTTCTAAATGTATCTATAGCCTGGAATTTGATCAGTTTCTTGTGCCCCATAATTTTTTCGAATGGCAAAGGTAATAGATATTTTGCCCTCTTTATCTACGTCACCCACTGTTGTTCCAACTGTATTGGTATTGTCTCGATCAAAGTCTCCTCTGTTTAAATGCATATTAACTTCCGGTTTGTATTTATTTTCAAATCCTGACCGTTGTCATTTTTTATTTCCCGGAAATGCAAATTTTATTGTCACGAAATTGTTTGTTTTAGAAAATACTACTAATATTGTAGAGTTATAAATATTATAAATACTATTAAAAAAACAACATGAAAAAAAGATTTCTACTTCTTCCATTGATTGCCATTGGCGCTTACGTTACTCTATCAAGTAATATCGGTGGATACCTTTCAAATGCTACAGGTAGCAATGGTGGTACTGTAGGTTGTGGTGGCTCAGGCTGTCATAGCAACGCTGCTTCTTCTACTGTAACCAGCACTACTATTGTTATCGACTCGGCAGGTACGCCCGTTACTGTTTACCATCCTGGTGTTACTTACCGCGTGTCTTTGGCCGCAGGTACTGCTGCTACTTCAGGCCTCACAAAATTTGGTTTCCAGTTGTCTGCTTCAAAGGTTTCATCTGTTGCTCAGGCAGGTACATGGGTTGCTGCATCAGCGCCGGTTAATGCTACAGTATCTACAATGGGTGCATTCAGCGTAGTTCGCCATACTGCACCAATGAGCGATTCTGTTATACTTGCAGGTGCTGCTTTTGTGTATCCTGCATCTATTAACTGGACCGCTCCTGCTGCAGGAACAGGCTCTGTTAAGTTCTTTGGGGTGATCAATGCGGTTAATAATAATACTAACGCCGATGCCGGAGATCTTTGGAACTCAACTACTACTACGATCACTGAGTATGTAGATCATACATCAGTTAGCGAAGTAGCAGCTAAAGTGGCTATCAACACTTTCCCTAATCCTGTTACCTCTTCATTTACCCTTCAGCTCAGCAATGCAGCAGCAGGTACATATGGTGTTCAGGTAATGGACATTACCGGTAAGATCGTTGTTAAGCAGTCAGTTGAAGTTACAGGTAACACTGCTTCATCTACTATCAACCTCAGCAATTTTGCTGCAGGCAGATACCACGTGGTTGTTGAAAAAGACGGCGTACGCACTGTAAAGGCAATTGTAAAGCAATAGTCGGCACACATTTTTTATATTCATCCCCGGTTGTATCTTCAACCGGGGATTTTTTTTTGTGTGTCTATTAAAACCAATTCATTATGGAATTTTTAAAACCTGAAACTGCATTGTTCGTTTGGACAATGTTCTCACTGATAGCATTCTGCTTTCTTATTTATGTGGCTGTATTAGTGGTAAGGAAGTATTTGAGGAAGTAGTATGGTTGTTGTATGCGTTTCTATCTGCTTGTTTCATTGTGTTAGTTATACAACTTTGTTCTTGTTGAAAGGTTTCCTGATTCTGTTTACAAGATTTGAATATAATGCTCAGGGCTACCTTTGCTGTTGTAGACTTGAATTATTCTATATTATTTTTAAGTGGATTCTCATGATATGTGCAGCTAAATTATTCAGTAATGGGAATTCCTTCGTATTCTCTTCAGTTGTTAAGGTATAATTTAACTTCGTAATTTAATGTTTAAATTAACAATTTATTAGTGCCGTGTATTTATATTTATTTATGCAATAGTTTGTAATAAACAACTAAATTAAATATTCATATATAATTTTTTGTTTACTGAAAATCAGATAGTTTCGTCTTGAATTTTATTGCGCAATAATAATTCAAAATCAGTGTAAGGTTCTATGCTTACGCTATGAAACATAACTTATAAACACAATTGTTTGTTTTATATCGTAGGTATGTGAGCTTACATTATTGTAAACATTCTAAATTATTATTATGAAAAAATTAATGGCAATTATTATTGCAGTCACTTTATCCTTCGCATCCCAAGGGCATGTTAAGTTTCGCGTAAGGCACACTGGAATACGCGATGAAAATGGGCAGCCGAGGTGTGGATCTGGTTGTTCCTGCCCACTAGGCATTTGCTTTAGTTCAAGTGTCGTTATGGAGCCGGGGACTTTAAGTCAGGCAGAAATTGCGGATGGCTGGGGCACAGGAGACGTATCTGTTTACGGCCCAGTTAATACAATATATCTCGATCCGCCTATAAATAAAATTGCAGTCAGCGGCGGTTATATTAAGATCGAGTTGCATCAGCAAACTGCTTTGCCCGATGGTTCTATTCCTATTGAAGGCGACTTTTTTGTGGATCCGCTGGTCGCATCATCTTTGGGTTATAACAGCATTAAAGTTAAGGCAGGAACGTACTTTGTACAAGGTTCTCAAGTCAGCAACTATGGTGCTGTAATAGTTCAATGCGTTTTTAATTTAAAAGGAGAAAAGCAAGTGCCTCATTTATAGGGCACTTGCTTTTATTATAACCTCGCTTATGTCATGAAATTCATAATCACTATTCTGTCGTTGTCAATGCTTATAACCTTGAATTCCTGTATGGCCATATATGGAATTAAAAAGGAGCACCATCTTACGATCTCCCAACTAAAATCACTAGATGATCAATTAAGCATCAGTTCAAGTAGCGTAATAGATACAATCAGCGCTAAGTCCATAAATGGATATTCAGTTACAAGTGATCTGAAAAAAGATCTCAAACAGCCACTGCAATTTTGGGTAATAGCCAACAATGTGGTTATAGCAAATAAGGTAAACTGTTATGCTGGAGGATTCCCTAACCTGAAATGGCACATACAATCCTGTTATGCCAACAGAATAGTTTACTCTGGTATAAGAAAAGGAACAATAATGCCCCAAATTGCAACTCATTTTGGCGTTGCAGCAGATACAACTATCGTTGTTGCCTATAGTCATTTTATGGGTAGACAAAACAAGCGATTCGTTAAGGAGTGTAAAAAGTTCATAGGAATGCACCCATCATTCAGAAGTGGATTTTTTAATATGGATAACGTACATGCTGCCGCAAACTGACCTGTTGTTGCTTCGCGGTACTACCGGTGTTGCCCCTCGCTAATAGAAGCCGTTCACATTGATCATAGGGTAGTAGTTACTGATTCCCGAAAAACAAAAATCAGATTACAGTCGAAGAATGTTACCCACGCTGAACATTTCAAAATAATCGTTCATGAAATTTGCTTTAATTAACTCTCGCAATTAATTGATAGCCTGATTGTTGAAATAGTTTATTCACATTTTTGTGAATATCTTTATTTTAAAAATTCATTTCTGCGTATTAATTTACATCCGATTCAGGTGAAAACCTGTGTGCTCTTTGACATTATGAACTCCCATCACAACTCCCCCACAGAAGTTGTAGGGGCTGAAAATCTTCACCCCTGCATCGGACATCCTTTTCTCTTATTCCTGCCTGTCTCATCAAAGACAGTATTTCGGCGAAAATTGGCGGAAAAGTGCAGAAAAACTGCGGAAAACTGCGGAAACTGGTGGTTTTTAAAAATCGACCAAACCCTTAACTGTAGATGATTACATAGGAAACGCACCAAAAAAAACTGCCGGAAACGCAAAAAAACATCATTGGCGGAAATGCAGAAAATACCCGTCTCTAAGTGACTGAAAAAAATAGACCGTTCGGATACCCAAACGGTCTGTAAAAATCATTCAGCTTACAATTGAGCCATTAGAACTAATCTTCTTCCTCTACCGGCGGGTGTATCGTTACCTTTACACGCTGTATACGCATCTTGTCCAGCGCCATTACGGTAAATTCAAATTGCTTATAAGTAACTGATTCGTTCACTATCGGGAAACGTCCCTTTATTTCAAGGAACAATCCACCCAGTGAATCACTTTCGCCGCGCACCACGTCAAAGGTTTCAGCAGGTTCGCCAATTACACGGCATACATCATTTATAAGCATTTTCCCTTCAAAGATGTAGTTATTGTTGTCTATCTTTTTGTAGTTGAGGTCGTCTTCATCAAATTCATCTTTGATATCGCCGATGATCTCCTCCATAATATCTTCCAGCGTAATGATGCCCGATGTGCCTCCAAACTCATCTACCACCA
>CANBQQ010000354.1 GCA_947371715.1 Flavipsychrobacter stenotrophus | reverse complement strand
TACCAGCGAAAGCCGGTCGGCGATGACCACCTTCTTAAAAAATCCCCACAACATACGTGCAAGGCCTTCCTTTACATTATCCCATTTATATTCCTTCCGATCATGTAACTGCGGCAGTATATTCTGCGGCCTTTCTATTGGCCCGGCTACCAGTTGTGGATAGAACATAACATACAGCGCATACACTACAAAGTTACGCTCGGGTTGTTGCTTCCCTCTGTACACCTCGATGGTATAGCTCATGGCCTGAAATGTGTGGAATGACAAACCTATTGGCAGCACTATATCCAGGTAGGGAATGTGCGCATGCGGGAACAATGGCTTTATGGCCGGCGCAACCGTATCGAGAAGGAAATTGGTGTATTTGAAGAATACCAGAATACCTACGTTTACTATTATGCTAACAGTAAGCCATGCTTTTCGTTTCCTGCCTTCGCTGCTGCCAATAACAATACCCGCCACATAGTCTATCACTATTGTGCCCGCAAGTATCAGCAGATACTTGGGTACAAAACTCATGTAGAAATAGCAACTGGCTATAAGCAGCAACCACACCCGGTGCTTTTGCTGCGGCATGCGGTAGTACAGCAGTGTTACTACCATGAAAAAGACTAAAAACTGCAACGAATTAAAAAGCATGGGTACCTAATGCTATAGATTTTCTGACCAATGGAAACTACTTGAACTGCTTACGACTTATGACTTACAACTTATGACTATCGACTAACTACTATGATCAGCAACCACCACCCACTGCCCTTTTATCTTCTTGATCAGCAGAGTATAGCTGCCACCTACATCGCCGGCACTCCGCTTTAACGCCCAGGTACCAACAACGAAGTAGCATTTGCCCGACAACCTTTCCATGCGCGTGATCACCGATGTAAGCTGCCCCATATGCGCAAGGTCGGCGTAGGCCTCTTTATATTTCTTTAAGGTAACGTCATATCCATATCTAGGCCCCTTGGAACCAATGAACAGCAGGCTGTCATTTTCCCAGTAGCCATGCATGTACCCTTCTATATTGCCCTTGTTCCATTCTGTTACCTGGGCTGTGAGCATGGCTCGGATGGCTCGTTCACTTTTTTTATTATTGGCTCCGGCGCCCAGAGCAACCAGTATAAAGACAATTATCAGACCCGCTCTTTTCATAAACTATAGACTATAAATTTTTCAAAAATTCTTGTTTAGCAATGCAAATGACTGATTCCAATTGAGCAAGATCCAATGCTCACTACAAACAATATACCACCTGCCTGTAAAAGCCGCAGGCCATACTTCTTCAGCTTAATAGAATCGTAACCCGAATAAATAAGCAACAGCAATAGCCCTGATAAAATTAAACCGCCACTAGCCATACCTGCTGCAAAACCTACACTTAATGCGTCTACTCTCATAGCGTCAGAAAAAAATATGTGCTTGTAAAAGTATTACCTTGTTATAAATAAACAGCATTACCCCATCATTCACTCAAAATACAGCACAATTGGTTAAATAGTTGTTCATACAAAGCCATTATACATTTAAAGTATTCAATATTCAGAAAATACTAATTTCGATAAATATTGGAACCGATTATTTGTATTCCTCGATAAAATAGTTACCTTAATACACTAAAATTAGTGATGTATGAAAATAGTAGAAATAAAAGCGATGAACGGACCGAACTACTGGTCCGCAACAAGGCATAAACTTATAGTCATGGTGCTTGATCTCGAAGAGATGGAACAGCGCCCCACAGATACTATTCCCGGCTTTCTGGAGCGGTTGTCCGCGCTGATGCCATCCCTTTATAGTCACCGTTGTTCTGAAGGCGTACCCGGCGGATTTTACAGCCGTATAAAGGAAGGTACATGGATGGGCCATGTTATTGAGCATATTGCGCTTGAGCTGCAGACCCTTGCCGGCATGGATACAGGCTTTGGCCGTACCCGTGAAACCACCGATCCGGGCATATACCATGTTGTATTTTCTTACCAGGAAGCTAAAGCGGGTATCTATACTGCTAAAGCAGCGGTGAAGATAGCGCAGGCATTGGTAGACAATATCCCTTATGATCTGGCTGAGGACATTCAGAACCTGCGTGAAATACGTGAGGACGAGCGCCTTGGACCTAGTACCGGCTCTATTGTAGATGAGGCTATAAAAAGGAAGATCCCCTATATCAGGCTCAACCGCCACTCGCTGGTGCAGCTGGGCTATGGTGTAAACCAGCGCAGGGTGCAGGCCACCATAGCCAGTACTACCAGCAGTATAGCGGTAGAAATTGCATGTGATAAGGAAGAAACCAAAAACCTGCTGGAAGCGGCAGAGATACCGGTACCTCGCGGACGTATCATTTACGACGAGGAAGACCTGCAGGCTGCTATTGATAAGATCGGCTATCCTATTGTTACCAAGCCGGTAAACGGCAATCATGGTAAAGGTGCTACTACCAACATCCGCAACTGGGAAGATGCGGTAACCGGCCTTAAGGCTGCTAAGGTTTATGGCCGTGCCGTTATCTGCGAAAAGTTCATTACCGGCCGCGACTTCCGTGTGCTTGTTGTGAACTACAAGTTTGTTGCCGCAGCATTGCGTACGCCTGCAGCCGTAATAGGTGATGGCAAACACACCGTGCAGCAGTTGATAGACATCGTTAACCAGGATCCGCGTCGTGGTTATGGACATGAAAAGGTATTGACCGCTATTAAGATCGATGACTTTACCATGGATATGCTGGCCAAGAAGGGCTATACCCTGGAAACCGTTATCGCCGACAAAGAAGAACTGTGGCTGAAGCCAACAGCTAACCTGAGCACCGGCGGTACCGCTACCGATGTTACCGACTATGTGCATCCTACCAATATCTTCATGGCAGAGCGTATTGCCCGTATCATCGGGCTCAACATCTGCGGTATTGATATTATGGCCGATGATCTCTCTACTCCTCTTGCCGAAAGCGGTGGGGCTGTGCTGGAAGTAAATGCAGCGCCCGGCTTCCGTATGCACCTTGATCCTACAGAAGGATTGCCAAGGAATGTAGCCGAGCCGGTTATCGATATGTTGTACCCTCCGGGCACCAGCGCACGTATACCTATTGTAGCTGTATCGGGTACTAATGGTAAGACAACTACTACCCGCCTTATTGCACACATTGTAAAGCAAATGGGCTTTAAGGTAGGTTATACTACTACCGATGGTGTGTATATTCAGAATCAGATAATGATGCGTGGCGACTGTACAGGGCCTGTGTCTGCTGAGTTTGTATTGAAGGATCCTACGGTAGACTATGCTGTACTGGAGTGCGCCCGTGGTGGTATACTGCGTGCCGGCCTTGGCTTCCACAATTGCGATGTAGCGGTGGTTACCAATGTGGCTGAAGATCATCTGGGACTGGGTGGTATCGATACCATTGAAAAGCTGGCAAGGGTAAAGGCCGTAGCGGCTAATACTGTATTCCCTAATGGGTACGCGATATTGAATGCCGATGACGACCTGGTATATGAAATGCACAAGGATCTTGCCTGCAAGGTGGCCTACTTCTCGCTGAGCGAGAACAATGAAAGGGTCATCAAGCATTGTGCGAAGGGAGGCCTGGCAGCTATTTATGAGCATGGATATATAACTATATTGAAGGGTGGTTGGAAGATAAGAGTGGAAAAGGTGACCAACATTCCGCTTACCTTCTCAGGTATGGCTGAATTCAATATTGCCAATGTACTGGCGGCAACACTGGCCGTGTACGTGCAGGACTTTAAGACAGAAGACATTCGTGAGGCGCTACAGACATTCGTACCATCACCGGCGCAAACACCGGGCCGTATGAATATGTTCCACTTCCGCAATTACTCTGTAATGCTCGACTATGCGCACAATACTCACGGACTAAGGGCTATAGGTAAATTCCTTAATTCTGTGAACGCATCTGTGAAAGTAGGTCTGATAGCGGGTGTGGGTGATAGAAGAGATGAAGATATCATATCACTGGGCGAAGCTGCTACACAGATATTCGACGAGATCATAATCAGGCAGGATAAACACCTGCGTGGCAGAACGGAAGAAGAGATCATTGGTTTGATGACCAAGGGTATACATTCCGTTGATCCGCTGAAGAAGATAACCGTCATCAAGAAGGAAGCGGAGGCTATTGATTTCGCAATGAAGAATGCGATAAAAGATAGTTTCATAGTGATCATTAGTGACGTAATACCAGATGCACTGGAGCAGGTGAAAGAGTACAAAGCCAAA
>CANBQQ010000353.1 GCA_947371715.1 Flavipsychrobacter stenotrophus | reverse complement strand
GTACTATCCTAATTCACTAAAGCCATTTAATAAAAATCGTTTAAAGTATGTTGTTGATAATTTTCAGCAATCTATATTGCATGGGACATCCACTCTCAATTTAGTTCGTTTTCAGTTTTATTTTTGCCATAATACCGATGTTTTTCTTTTTTCTGGCACATGTCAGGCGAAAGAATTTGACAGATATCACAAACTTTACACAGATGTAGTAATGTCAATTTATTTTGACTAACTGTTTATTTTCAAAACTGTCCATTATGACCAACCTAGCTCGCCGTAGTCTATTCAAAAACAAAGAAATGAGAATGCTAAGCGACGTCTATTGACGGAGTTTATCCCAGATCACCGTAGTCTATTCACAACAACAAAAAAAAGAGGATGCTAAGCGAAGTCTATTGACTTCGTTTGTCCGGTAGGGAATCTCCCAATTCCCGTAACCATCAAATGCTGAATTATTTGTAATTTGTAACGTTAAATCTAACTATTACTATGAGCACAGGTTACCAGATCGTCGATCAGTTTGCCACCTATTATATTACTCCTACAATTGTCGATTGGGTAGATGTTTTTTCACGACAGGTCTATCGGGATATTGTATTAGAAAGCCTTAAATATTGTATTGAAAAAAAAGGGTTACTGGTATACGGATATGTGATAATGACCAACCATGCGCATATAATAGTAAGAAGCGAGAATGGCGACCTGTCGGGCATTATACGCGACTTCAAAAAATATACCGCTGGTAAGATATTGGCCACCGTAGCCAATGAGCCTGAAAGCCGCAGAGAGTGGATGTTACATAGATTTTCGTGGAATGCTTCAACCCATACCCGCAATGCCAATTACCAGGTTTGGACACACGAAAATCATGCGGTACACGTTTATTCAAAAGACTTTTTTGCCAATAAGCTGAAATACACACATAACAATCCCGTTAGAGCAGGGTGGGTTAGCTACCCCGAAGAATATATTTACAGCAGCGCAAAAGCACTATTGCAGAATCTGCCGGGACAAATACCGCTTATACAATGGGGCTTTTAGGATACGGCTGTTGGGCATGTTTACGGGAATCGGGAGATTCCCTACCGGTCGAGCGAAGTCAATAGTCTTCGCTCAGCGCACAGTTTTTTGTAACTTGGAAGACTACGGCGAGCAGGGGTATTAAATTGGTTAATTAATCAGAGAAATATTAATCGTAATAGAATAAATGTTCGAAATGGACTTTTAGACAAAGATCGTTACATACTGAGATTTAAATTAAAAAGTAGATGAAATTTATTTTTATTTGTATGTTGTTTTTTACCACAATGAACGTTTTTGGACAAAATGAAGAACTAAATTATGTTGTAATAATAACACCCCACATTAAATACAAGTCATTGCAATATTCAGATTTTAAAAAGAATATGCATATTGATGATACGTCCTATTTTCATTATGCATATAGGCATCATGACTCACTTAAATATGTTCTTAAGCATCATGACTGGAAATGGGAGACTTTTTTCCAACCAGTAGCAGCTTCATCTCTCGATATTGCGACATATTATGATTTTTACGGTGATACATTACAATATGAGATACATTCTCGCTTTTATCCTGACAGTTCTTTTATGATAGTAAACACTCTTGATTTACTGAATCATGAGCAAATACATTTCAATATTTATGAACTACATTCCAGGGAAATAAAGAAATATCTATACTTAAATAGCGGTGATACAATTGGATTAGAAAGCATGATTTATGTATGTGAACAGAGAAATAAAAGTATGAACGACTCATTTGAAAAGGATGCATATGTCGACCGGGACAGGCGAGGTGTAACAGCCAAAAAAAATGAAATATGGTTGACTTTTACTAACGACCGACTTAATTCATTAAAGGAGTATTCACAACCGGAGGGCTTTATAGTACTAACAGATGCTGTAAAACGAAAAAGGCAAATGAGACAGCGTGCGAGGAAAGGTAAAACAATTAAAAAGTGACAGCAATAATTTAATGATTCTATAAAAACTAATAGAAACATGATAAATGAAGAAGCACAAAAGCAATCTGTCCCCTACTACCCACTAATAAGCTGTATAATGCCTACTGCGGGCAGGGCGGCGTATGCGGCGCAGTCTGTAGGTTATTTCCCCAGCTCACCGTAGTCTATTCACAAAAACAAAAAATGGTTGCTGAGCGAAGTCATAATTACCTCGCTCAGCGTAACTAATGGGTCTCAAAGAGAACCGGCCTCCCGACCTACGGTTGGGATCGGCCAGAGACCGACAACGGGCGTTGTGGGTGATGATGTTGGAACTTGCCAGTTGAAGGTCGAAAATGAGTACGTCCAGATACGGTTGATCACCCCCGACATTCGACAACGGGCCTAAAGGCCGGTCGAATATCGTCCCCTCTTTGAAGGAAAGAGGGGGAGTTTTTTATTCGTGCGTTCCAAAGAGAGCAGGCCGGACGGTAGTAGGTCAGAGATTGATATCGGGCGTTGTAGGTGTGATCCATTATGTCGGTTGACAGGCGCTACACTATCTCACCCGGAGGAAGGGTGTCACTAAACAATTTCCATTTTTTTGACAGGGCAGTTGCTTCTTCTGCACCCAACCTTAATTCACCATTATAGAAACCTGCAACACTTCTTTGTCTGAATGCTTCGTACAATGTTACCGCGCAAGCCACTGAAATATTGAGTGATTGTATCATGCCCACCATGGGAATGATGAAGTTGCCATCGCAGTACTCAAGGCAGGCATCTGTTACGCCTTCTTTCTCATTGCCGAATACCAGCGCCATACTCTCTGTGAGGTCAAGATCGTAGAGCGACTTAGACTCCACCCCAAGGTGGGTAGCATAAATTTTCCCATACCGTTCTTTTACCACCTTCATGCAAGTGTCGGTATTGTCGTACTCATGAACGGTAAGCCAGCCAAGGGCACTTGAACTACTTTTTTTACCAAAATGCTTATGCCGACTCATAACCGTGTTCAGCACATATATGTTCTGAACACCCATTGCTTCACAGGTACGCATTACCGCAAAAACATTGTGCGGGTCAGAAACATTTTCCATTACAATGGCCAGGTCGGGTTGACGGCGGTTGAGTACGTGGAGTATTTTATTGGTTCTTTCAGGAGTCATATTGCTTGTCTGCAGGTATATTGGGACAAAAATAAACAACACAGTTTAATTAGTGCATGTCCGTCAACACATTTATCTCCATGGGTTAAAAGATATATTAGCCGCAACATGACACTTGTCATGATTCTCTGGCACGAATTTGGATAAGATTTCAGTCGTGCAGTGGAGATATTGTTGTACTTTTCCCGCTGAATGTACAGCTGCCCAATAAGTGCAGTTTTTCGTTTTTTAGTTTTACTTTTTAAGTTGTTGAATGCCCCCTGGTATAGTACTTGGAATATCGCGCCCTGATTTTTTGCTGGAGGAAACTCTTGCAGACCTATTCCGTATGTCTGCACAAAAACATGCATCTAAGACAGCATTGATATTTGATGACAGGTCTGTAACATATGGAGAGTTGGACAGATGGAGCGATGCAATGGCACTGCACTTGTCTGAAATGGGCATTAAACCGGGGGATGCAGTAGGGCTTTGGTGGCCACGTAGTTTGGAGCTACATGTAGCTGTGTTGGGTATTGTGAAATGTGGTGCTGCTTATGTGCCGCTGGACAGGGAAATGCCTGCGGAAAGGGTAGAGACTGTACTAAATGAGGTGCAGGCAAAGGCATGCATCAGTGATGGGTTACTGAATATAGATTGCCCGGCGTACGCCGTAGTTAGTATGCCTGCTGTCAGTACAACTATACGTTTGGTAGAAGGTCCTGCACCGGATAATTGGGCATATGTATTATATACATCCGGTAGTACCGGTAAACCCAAGGGTATACCCATTACGCATAGAATGATCACTCATTTTGTTCGTGCAGAACAGAGTGTACTCAACATACGGACAACCGATAAAGTTTATCAGGGGTTTTCTGTGTCATTTGACATGTGGTGCGAAGAAGTGTGGATCTCCTATTTTGTAGGTGCTACTATGTGGGTAGCGGATGCCACCACAACTAAATCTATTGATGAGTTGGATGAGGTGCTGCGCAGGCAGCATATAACTGTTTTGCATACAGTACCAAGTCTGTTAGCGGTAATGAACGATGATGTGCCGCTGGTAAGGTTAGTGAACGCCGGTGGAGAGGCCTGCACGGCACAGGTAGTGTC
>CANBQQ010000352.1 GCA_947371715.1 Flavipsychrobacter stenotrophus | reverse complement strand
TGAAACGCCTATTTAGAAAATAAAGAAATTAGCTTAAACAGTTATTCATAAATTTATGACGTCGCAAGCATTATAAACGTTGTCTTATTCAATTTGTCGTGTTAATTATATGTGGATAACTTTTGTCCGTTTCTCAATAGGGAAACTATTTATTTCCTTAATCGGTTGTTAAACTGCCCCTGTTTTTTACCTAATACTCGAAAATCTACTTATTATTGTACTTTAATATAATGAGTATGCCGTCAAAGAAATATCAATCGTCAATAGAAAGCAATAGCGCTTTCATGATGAAAATGGAAGAGTTGGTTAAGGAGATCATTATCCAGAACAATGTACCATACTACAGGATAGAGTCGCGGATGGATCACCAGCACAGTAGCTCAGGCGAGAATATATATATTCCAGTCATCAGGGTCATTACTTACTTCGAAGACTCAGTTAGTAAAATATCTGAGATAGTAGGTGCTGAGTTTGATGTGATGAATGAGCGCTCTAAAGACAAAAAGAAAGTAAAGCTGGATAGCTTTTCATATAAGCACATACAATTGACAGCAGGGTTAAAGCCTGCCCGTCAGGAACTTATAGAGTATCGCAGGTCGGGAACTAAGAAGTTTGAAGTGCATGTATGCTCTATGCTGCAAGATGCGTGGGCAGGTATAGAAAAGGAGCTTGGCTATGACAATGCTACATTCCCTGAGGAAATGAAGCGCGATTTCTATAGGGTAGGTGCTCTGCTTGAAATGGCAGATCTTGAATTCCTTAAGATCCGCAGCCAACTGAACGCTAAGTACAATTGGGTAGAACAGGCTACTTATGAGCAGAATGAAGAGATTCAGCAGGCAGCTCCGGTAGCTCAACCTGCACCTGCACGTCAGTCTGCACCAGCGCCACAGCCGGTAGTGAATGAAGTGCCACAGCCAATGGCGCAGTATGTACCACAGCCAGTTGCACAGCCACAACCCGTTGCACAGCCGCAGCCGCAACCTGTTGCTGCGGCCCCAATTGCCAACGGATATATACCACAGCAGCAAACTGCACCCGTAAATGGAATGCAGGGGCCTTTCGACCTTACTTTACCTACACCTGTTCCGGCACCACAGCCAGCTCCTGCGCCGCAACCAGTACCTGTTGCGCCTGTAGTTGCCCAGGCATTACCGGTTGTTGAGCAGTATATAGCTCCTGTTGCACCGGTAGTTGTACCTGCGCCGCCTGTAGCTCAACCACAATATGTTGCGCCGGTTGTAGAAGAAGTATTACCTGTGATCAACACGGCCACACAGCTTCACGAAATAGTACAGCCTGCGGTTCCGCAGTTTGTAGAAAATAAAATTGAGGAAGTAACAAATCACATTAGCCAGGTGCCTGTGATGGAAGAACTTCGCAAGGTAGATGATGTAGTTCCTGGTCTTGCGGCTGATACTGTGAATGTAGCAGCGAACACTGTGAACGTTGCCACCAACAATACATATGTTAATGGTGTTGGAAACGGCACACAGGCAAATATCAACAGCGAAGCAGTACCATTTTACGAGCGCGAACCGGAACCGATCAAGCCTGTAGTGGCAGATGAAAATTCGCAGATGACAGACGCTACTTTAAAACAATACGTGTCTGCCAGTAAGTTGATAAAAGAAGTGGATAGCGAAATAGCCCGTCGTGCAGGTGCTACGCTAAACAATGAAGTAGATGTAGAGGGTGATGTAGAGCGATTGAAATATCTGAAAGTGTACTCTCTGAAACAACTCCATGAAAGAGTTGTAGACAATAAGAACGATATCATCCTTTTTGCTGAAAAATGGATCGGTAAGGACAATGGCGGATCATTTGATTCCGGGATATGCTTATTCTATCTTGAATACCTGCTTGTAGGTAAGAAGAATGACCCTGCATTTGCTGTTGAGTATGTTTTGAAGTTTATCTCTGATAACGACTACAGTGCGAGGTTCATCATACCAACATACAATTCTATCAGCAAGAACGAGAAGCCAATAGCGTCTCACCTTACTTTAAAGTAGTATTGTAAGCAGTCAATATTTCCAAAGCCTCCGATGCACTTCGGAGGCTTTTTTGTTGTAGAAAATGCCTATGGAAATTTCAATTCTGCCATTAGTAATAGTGTTGGTGCAGGCTGGGTTGTGGTGGTGGTGGCTATTCACCATTTAAATTTACCTTTTGCCCTAAAATGGGCTTTCATTTTACTACGTTTATTGGATACCAAGGTGATGCCTGACGAGATAATTCTATTCATCAAAGTCCATTTTACAGACAGTAATAATAACTGATGTGTAATGCAGAAGATGTCTGTAACAAACTATTTTTCAACATTCAACAACAGATTCAACAAATTTTTCAAAAAAGTTGCACTTTACAGAAAATTATTACTATCATTGTACAGTTTTTCTTTTGTACACAACTATTACAATATTTAAATTGCCATTTATGAAAAGATTGAAGCTACTCTTCACACTTGCAATACCTGTTCTTCTTTTGCAGAATGCACAGGCACAGACGTCTTCCAGGCTGATTGCGAAAGCAGGCTGGTATAACAACGGTGCTATTTTTGTACCTAACGACAGCGCAACGTATGCTTATACCAACCCAAGAGGTGGTGATTTGATGCACACGTTGAAATACAACACTGCTACCTCATGGAAAGTGTTGTTGGGAGATACAACGTATTCAAGCGATTCTACGATCTATCAGCAATTTGATGCTAACAACAACATCATCAGCCAGACTCGTACTTTCTGGAATGGTACCGCATGGGAAAATGCAACGAAAGTGCTGCATTTCTACGATGCAAGCAATAATGTAGACACAACTGTATCTCAGATATGGGGTGGTACAAACTGGGTAAACATTTCAAGGAATGTTTACAGCTACACTTTGGGTAACCGTTTGTATTCTGATCAGTATCAGACATGGAACAGCACTACTTTGTCTTTCGACGCTTCTTCTCAGAAGACTTACTTCTACAGTGTAGGTGGTAACCTTATCCAGGAGATCGGACAGACTTACAGCTCTGTAACCAGCACTTATTCTTACGCTTACAAGTTTGATTATACATACACTACAAGTAACATGCTTGCAAGCACTACTTACAGTGTTTGGAATGGTGCTACATGGGTGCCTTCTTACATGTATAACTACACTTACGATGCAAGCAACAACCGCACAACTAGTATGTACCAAACTTACAACACTTCTGGAGCTGCATGGGAAAATGTTACACTTAACATCTACAGCAGTTTTGTAAGCTCAATGCCTCAGATGGAGATCGATCAGGTTTGGGATACTACAGGTGGTGGTTTCTGGAAGAACAACCAGGAGCATACATACTCTTACAACTCTTTCAACCAGCTGACTAACACAGTTGCTGAGTCTTGGAACGTTGCAGGTTTCTGGGAGCATGCTAACGGCGACCGCGCTGCTAACTACTACTACGAAACTTACACAGGTGGTACTTCTGCTGTAAACAATGTAACTGCAAATGGTGAAGTGAATATCTTCCCTAACCCAGCTCAGAACGTTGTTAACTTCAAGGTTAACTGGAACGATGCTCAGGCATTCACTGTTTCTATCTTTGATATGAACGGTAGCGTAGTTCGCCAGTGGTCAGTTCCGTCTACAGCTTCTTACACAGCTAGCATACCTACGCAGAATTTCGCTACAGGTAACTACGTTGTAAAGATCAGCGGTACTAACGGCCAGATCGTTAAGCAGATAGTAGTAGCTCACTAATCAATAGTTATATATCATTCAATAGAAAAGCCCCGATATTCGGGGCTTTTCTGTTTTAGGTATTGTTGATGAATTCTGATGCTGAGCATAGCCTTCCTGACTAGGCTCGCGCGATAGCCAGTCTCCTGACCGGCACATCGGGCCGGTTCTTTTTGAGGTATCAAAGTGCGTGTTCTGTGATTGGGTAGAACATGTCATGATGCTGAAGGCGTCAGACGTCTGTAGTAAGAGGTAGCTTTTTTGAGGACGATGCCGAAGGTGTCGAATGTCTTGCACGACGGTTTATTCTGCCGTTGTTGGTCGGGAGCCCAAAAACCACCCGGTCGATTCTCTTTGAGATTTAATTATGATAAATGAAAAATGCCCGCCAGAAATATCCAACGGGCATCATGTTAATCTTTTGATCAGTCGCATCAAAATTCATACTACTGCAACTTCCCTATCGCCTCTTTAAACCTTGCTATATCTTCCTCCACTGTATCCCAAGAGCACATCATTCTTACTTCATGCGTACTGTCTTTCCATACGTAGAAC
>CANBQQ010000351.1 GCA_947371715.1 Flavipsychrobacter stenotrophus | reverse complement strand
TATTGCCGGGGTCGGAAGAGTCGCAGACATCTGCAAGCCCTGCAAAACCTACTGCATCGGGGTTCTTCATAACGTAGTCGATCACTGCTTTATTACCCTTGGCAGCATAAACATTGGTACCCAGTTTCTGGCCTTGAAGTAAAGAATCTGTTATATACCTCACCAGGCTCGAAGACTGATCATCAAACACCACGGTATACTCCTTTTTGATATAGTCGCCCATAAGAATGTGCTTGATCTGTGGCACATCCATGATGCTGTCGGGGTTGTCGTTATTAACTATCAATGCCACAGCATCCTTTGCCAGCGCGACTGATGTAGGATAGAACGACTTTTCCTCAGCTATCTTCTTTTCGTCAGCTGTCAACTCTCTGGTAACAAGAATAAGGCGGGCTTTATTGTTGAAATAGTCTTTAAAACACTCGGCTTCGGGCTTGTAGTGTATAGTTACCTTGGCATTGGGGAAGCTACTGTCAAACACTTTCGACTGCTCTTCGATAACAGCCCTGTAGGTCTCATCGGCAGATATATCTATTGCCCCGGTAGATAAAGTATCGGGGTGCTTAGGAGTATCATCGCAAGACAAGCCTAGTATGGTAAAAGAAACGAGCAGAATAGCAATTGTCCAACAACGCATAAATCACAATTTTACTAATAATTCAAAAAAATACTCTTGTCGTATTATAGTTTGTAACAATTATTTAACAGCGCTACCGGCCGCCAAGATACTGCAGGGACAGCAAAAAAGAAACCATACCATGTATCGGGGAATAGTAGCCAACGGGGTACTACATACCATTTTTGTACCGGCCTACGCCCAGGTATATCCTGAAGCCACCATAAAGAACCAATATGCCGGCAAGGCCGTAGACAATGCCAGTAGAAAGCTCTATAGTGCCAAAATGCCTGCTGTATATAACCACACCGGCCAATACGAGGTATACTGTACCCATTACAAAGTCTAGTAATGCTCTGAAATTGGCGCCGGTTTTATTGGCCTTACGATTGTCTTCTGCGCTCATGTTATTTTATTCTGTTGCAAATGTACTATTAGAGATGCAGAAATTACCTGATTCCATAATTATGAATGGCTCAATGGCTTAATGGCTCGATGGCTCAATTTACTAATGTAGAAATTTTACCATTTAACCGTCAAAGACAGTCACGGCTGTCGATTGTTGCGACCCTACGGGGCGCTGTGTATGTAATGTGATACTTTTCTACAAAGCTTTTGCACCTACGGAGCAATGACATGTTTTGAATGCCCCATTTCGAAGTCTAACTGTTATTAATGTAGCAATGTGAGAATAATGTGATTGTACCACATTGTGAATTACGGGAAAAGTCTAAAGTAAGAGGACTTTCTACCCCGTCTGGTCATCCGGGCAGGCTTCTACTTTAGACTTTCTACTATTAATGAGGCGCCTGTGTTATTCTGATTCTACCAGTGCTTTGATCTGGACCAGAATGGGGTTCCAGCCTTCGCCGCTGTTGTAGGCATCGTTGTAGCGTTTTTCACTGTCGGCAACGGTGGCGAAATCGCCCTGGGTAACGTCGAGGCGTGTTTGAGTGTTTTCTTCAGTCAGTGTGTAGGTAACGGCGAGGTAATTTGACGGGATATCTTCAAGCGTTGGGTTGTTGGGATCGAACGTAGTATATACCAGTTGTTTGCCGGGTTCGATGGCTACGATATGTCCGACCACGGCTACAAATAGTTTACCGTCGTATATGCCTTCCCAGGTGAGCTTGCTGCCCACCTTATAGTCGGAAGTAGCCTCGCAGCCGAACATGTACTTTTTCGTTTGTTGCGGGTTGGTCAGTGCATCCCACACTTTGGTGGCGGGTGCATTGATGGTAATAGTGCTGTTTACAAAAAGTGGCGTACTCATGACTGGTTGGTTGGTTGGTTGGGTCAAATATAATAACAGCTGAACAATTGAGTTCAATTAAAACAATGATATCTGCACAGGTTTGGGTGGTGCAGGTTTGTGGATAGCCGGCTTGCGGAAAGGATGAAGTGTGTCGGTGATGTGGTATACCGCAGATTCTTCGTAACGGGATGCTACTACTACATTGGTGTTACGTGCATGCGTTCTGAATAAGTTGAGGGCCAGATCAGGGTCGTTATTGTCTTTAGAAAGGTGTGAGAGTAGCAGGTGACTGAGGTACCCCGGCCTGTGGGCAAGGAACAACTCCAGGGCTTGCAGATTAGATAAGTGGCCGTGACCACCGCTGATGCGCTTTTTAAGGTGGTAGGGATATCTGCCGTTTTCGAGCATATCGGCATCGTAATTGGCTTCAAGAAAGACCGCATGACATTCTGTAAAGTTGTCTATGACATTGCTGCACACGGCGCCAATATCTGTAAATACGCCGATCTTAACGCCATTGCCGGAGATAACGAAGCTATGCGGGTCGATGGCATCGTGAAACTTGGGGAATGCCATTACAGACAGTCCGCCTATAGCAATGGGGACGTAAGCCGAAAATGAGAATACACGGGAGGTATCTACCCGCAATTTGCCCATCCTGAATGTCTCAGGGGTAATATATACGGGGATCTTGTGCTTTGATGCTATGCTTTCTACGCCACGGATATGGTCGCCATGCTCATGGGAGATGAATAGTGCTTTTACTTTATCCATGCTCAGGTCAAGCCGCTTCATGCGCTTCTCGGTTTCGCGGCAGGAAAGGCCGGCATCTACCAGCACGGCTTCAGTGTCATTAGCTATGTAATAACAGTTGCCATTGCTGCCCGAATTGAGCGATGTGATATAAAGCGACATGACTGCAAAAATAGGCTGATTTGCGGCCGCTTACAAAACAATATTGGTTAGACCAATACATCGGCCAATTCGGGTGTTTTAGCGAACACGGCCTTAGCGTAGGGGCAGAGCGGTATGATCTTAAAGTTATTTTCGCGGGCGAATTTGACCACTCTGTTTAGGAGTTGCTTGCCGAGCCCGCGACCTTCAAAGGCTTCGGCTACTTCGGTATGATCTATGATGAATTGTTTTTCACCGGAATAAACGTAGTGCATGGCTGCTATTTCGTGGCCATCTGCTTCGATAAAGAATCTGCCTTTTTTACCGTTATCTGCTTGTTGTATGTCCATGATGTTATTGTTTAGGAAGATCTACAAAGTTATGTGATGGCAGTGGTCCGCCAAAGTGTTGTAAACGACCACCAGTATCAAGGGTACCCAGGTTGATGGGGAGAAAACCGATTGTCTTTACCAGTTCTTTCACTGTTTTATTAGCCTCCTGATCATTGCCCGAAATGAAGATAACCCGTTTGCCACCTGCAACATCGGGTGATTGCGCGAGTAAGGCGGCATCCAATGTGTTGAAAGCTTTAACCACTCTTGCACCGGGTACAAGATCTGTAAAGACTTCGGTAGACAATCTGCCGCCAAGATCTTTCGGTTTGAAATCTGGGAATACGATAGCATTAGTGGGATCGATGACTATACGGCCCTCCCAATCGGGTAGTCCGGCAAGTGCATCTTTGAGGTTGTCGAAGGGAACAGAAACGAATACTACATCTGATTTAGCGGCTTCTTCAATAGTGCCCGCCCTGGTATTTCCTCCCAGTTGCTCAACTATCTCTTTGAGGGAGTCCGGGCCGCGGCGGTTGCTGATGATGACCTCGTAGCCTGCTTTTGTTACATGTCCGGCGAAGGCAGTGCCTATGTGGCCGGTACCGATTATTCCTATTTTCATGAGGGAGTGTTTTGTATGGTAAAGTTAGGGAGGAATTACGTGTTAATACACCAACTTATCCTGCACACTTACATTGCCTTGCAGGCCGCCAGTGTGGATGCACAGGATCTTGTCGGTGGGTTGAAAGTGATCATCGTTTATTAGCTGGCGAAGACCATACATCATTTTTGACGTATAGATGATATCGAGGGGAATGTTATTGGTCTTGTAAAAATCGTTCATAAAGGCGAGCAGCTCATCGTTCCACTTACCGAAACCACGGAAGTGCCAGTTGTCAAATAGTTGCCAGTTGGTGTTGTGTGCAGGGTCTAGGTGCGGCTCTATGTGGGAAGTAAGGTAGGTGCCTTGTTTCATGGGCACGAAGCCCATTATGTGCTGTGCCGGACTTGTTTTATTTCGGATACCCGTGAGTGTGGTTCCTGAGCCTACAGAGAGGGCTATATGCGTGTAGTCGGGCTTGATGAATTTGCTGATGAGCCCTGCCCCTTTGCGGCCCCATTCATTATCACCACCTTCAGGAATTATGTATAATTCATCAAACTGCGCAGCGAGCTGTTGCTCCCATTCTGGTTCACCCTGCTTCTCA
>CANBQQ010000350.1 GCA_947371715.1 Flavipsychrobacter stenotrophus | reverse complement strand
ATGAGCGCTGGTCAGTTTAAAGTGGGTATCGCCCCACAGGCATTGTTGAAAGCTTTCGAATTCGATACTAAGTTCCAGGTTATTGAGTTTACTGTGGCAATGTTGCCTAAGGGCGGTGACTATGTTCCGGGTATGACTTGTCGTAACCCAACTGGTGCAAGGTTCTCTGACAATGCTGAGCTGATGAAAAGGCAAGGTATGGTAAGGCCTGGTGACAGGGTGTTCATTGAAGGTATTAAAGCAGTTGGTCCGGATAAGAAGGTAAGAACTTTGAACTCGATCATTTTGACGTTGAATTAATTAACTTTGTAAAAACAATAAGGATATGAAAATCCTGAATTTCAATAAATTTAATCTTACAGTTGCATTAATGCTGGGTTGCTCTGCTGCTTTCGCTCAGAAGGGTACTGCAAAAGACGAACCTGTAGGTGCAGCGGGAGACCAGGGTGTTAGCACTAACTGGAAACCATCATTGGTTAACGATGGCAGCTACGACCGTGTAAAGCATGTAGGCGCTCCTATTCCTTGGCAATACATCCGTGAGGCTGATGTGCTGTGGAAGAAGAAAGTGTGGAGAGAGATCGACACACGTGAAAAACAGAACATTGGTTTCCGTTATCAGGGTGATGAAAATACCGGTGGTGGTATGTTTATAGAAATCCTGATCGATGGTATTAAGAAGGGTAAAATAACTGCCTATTCTACTTTCGATGATCGTTTCACCAGCAAGCTCACTAAAGAGCAGGTTATGGAAAAGATCGCTCCTAAGGCAGATAGCCAGGAAGTAGAAGATCCGGTAACCGGCCAGAAATTCTGGAAGGTCGTGATCAACGAATTCAAGCCTGAAACTGTTACAAGGTTCAGGGTTAAGGAAGAGTGGTTGTTCGATCGTAACCAAGGTAAGATGGTGGTTCATATCATTGGTATAGCACCTGTTAAGGATGAGTATGGCGAAGACGGTACCTACAGAGGTCCGGTAGCTATGTTCTGGTTGTACTACCCGCAGATCCGCGAAACTTTGTCTAACTACGAAGTATTCAATCCGCAGAACGACGTTTACCGTTATACGTGGGATGAATTCTTTGAAGCTCGTCAGTTCTCAAGCAAGATCACTAAGGTGAGCAATTCACTGGATCAGAGGTTTGAAGACATCTACGGCACCGACCCACGTGGTAAAATGGAGCAGTTGTATGAAAGCCAGCAGAATGCTATAGACATTTTCAACAAGGAACACGATATGTGGGTTTACTAATCCGCTTATAGTATATTCAAAAAGCGCTGCATCTTGCAGCGCTTTTTTTATTATTTTGCAACCTTATTCTTTTTCATGAGTACTACACAAAAACCACGGCTCGAAGTTTGCCTCTCTCCCGCACTATTACATCTGTATGATACTACAAATACTGTGGTTGTGATCATAGATATTTTCAGGGCCACATCTACTATAACTGCTGTGTTACATAACGGAGCAAAATGTGTTATTCCGGTGGCTTCAGTTGCCGAGTGCATCTCATTGGGTAACGAGATACCGGGTAGCATCACCGCCGGTGAAAGAGACGGGAAAGTAGCGGAGGGACTTCAGTATGGCAACTCTCCTTTAGAATACCCGCGTGGTTTTATTGAAAATAAAGTACTTGTATTGACTACCACTAATGGTACAAGGCTCCTACACATGGTCAAGGATTCCGCAGCTATTGTAATAGGCTCTTTTCTCAACCTGCAGGCCATTTGCGATTATCTTGTTAGTGAAGGTAAGAACGTGCTCCTGGGCTGCTCTTCGTGGAAGGATCGCTTTAATATGGAAGATACCTTATTCGCGGGTGCTGTGGTGAGTAAGGTGGGTGACAAGTTCGATATCAATTGTGATAGTGCACGTGCTGCAAGAATGCTATATGAAGTATCAACTGGTGAAAATCTGCTTGAATTTCTTAAAGATAGTTCGCATTACAGGCGCTTGTCAGGTTTCGGATTAGTTGATGATATGAAATACTGTGTTACGCCTGATCTTCACCCTATCGTGCCGATATTGCAGGGTGAAGAGATCGTAGCATTGAAGTAGTATAGCTTATATTGTCGGATCATTTTGAATAGTATTTACTCCGCATGGCAAAGAAGACCAATAATCAGACTAACATAAACAGGCCTGTTCAGCAGAAACCTCTGCAGCAGAAGCCCGTTACAGCTGCCAAATCTGCAACTACAGCCATGTCTGATATGCAGAAGCATTTAATGGCTATAGTAGGTATTGCTATTGCCACATTCATGTTTCTTAAAGTGTCGTTGATCAATCAATTTACCAATTGGGATGACCCTGGTTATGTACTCAACAATCCGTTGGTCAAAGACATTTCCGGTGAAGGGATAAAGAATATCTTCTCTTTAAGCAATCCGGTAATGGGTAACTACCATCCGCTGACCATACTCTCCTATGCGTTTGATTATAATAGTGCCAATCTTGATGCTTATCACTACCACTTGCAAAGTCTGCTGTTTCACATAGCCACTACGCTCCTCGTTTACTGTTTCGTATGGCTCTTGTCTAAGCGATTCATAGCTGCTATTATTACCGCAATTCTGTTTGGTCTGCACCCAATGCACATAGAGTCAGTAGCATGGGTAGCCGGTCGTAAAGATGTGGTCTATGGGTTCTTTTACATGGCATCTTGCATCTCCTATATTTACTACATAAGAGCGGAAGGTTCTAAAAAGTGGCTGTTTTACCTGGGTGTGGCCGTTTTATATGCAGCGTCCTTACTCTCTAAACCGGTTGCTGTTGTACTGCCTGTTACACTCTTACTAATAGATTACTTTGAAGGCCGTATCTGGAAATCGGTAAGCGCAGAAGGGAAACCTGTAATAACATTGCAGAACATCAATTTTTTTGTGTTGGTGGAAAAGCTGCCCTTGTTCGCAATGTCGGTTCTGGCAGGTATTAAGTCATTGCAGGATCAGCGAGTGTTTGGCGCATTAGATACACAGGGAGAAAAGTTCGGTACTCTTGAGCGTTTGGGCCTGGGTGGCTATGCGCTGATCACATATTTATGGAAAGCAATAGTGCCGATAAAGCTACTCTGCTTTTACCCTTATCCATTAAAACAGAATGGCGCCCTGCCCGCAGTTTACTATATCTATCTGGTTATTGCTTTGGGTATATTGGCTGGCTCTTTCTGGTTCTTCCGAAAAAATAAGGCAATAGTATTTGGTATCATGTTCTTCCTGGTCAACATAGCATTACTACTACAATTTATACCGGTGGGTGGTGCTATCATAGCAGACAGGTATAGCTACCTGCCTTACATTGGGTTGTTCTTTATAGTGGGTTGGTGTATCTCCGTATTATTCGATTCTGAGCAAACAGCAATGTCCGGAAAGGGAGCACTTGCAGCTATGGGTGTGGCGGTATTTGTTTTGGGATATATGAGTAATGAACGTTGTAAAGTATGGTATGATGGTATGAGCCTTTGGAGAGATGAAATAGAGATAGAGCCGGTCCGTGCTCCTAATGGCTACAACAATCTTGGCTTCTTTTACTTTAATAAGTTCAATAGTTCTGTCGATCCTAAGGAAAGAAAGCTCTACTACGATTCGTCTTTTTACCTCTTGAACAAAGCAATTGAATTGCAGCCGAAGTTTGTTAATCCATACATATCAATAGGGGAGTTACTGCGCAGCAACAATCAGTTCGACCTCGCAAAACAGTATTACTATAAAGGGTTGTCGCTCGATAAGACGGATATGGGAGCCAATGCTTACCTTGGCCTGGCTGTTATATACAGCATTACCCGCAAAGACGATTCCGCTATTTTCTGCTATAAAGAAACACTAATGTTAAAGCCATACAATCCTGAGGCGCATAGTAATTTTGCGAATTTCCTGGATATGACCAACCAGAAAGACAAGGCAATTGTGGAGTATGGAGTGGCTATCGATCAGAACCCGGATATCTTTCAGCCGTACTTGAACAGGGCCAGGGCATTTCAGCGAATGAATAAATGTGATGAGGCGTTCAGGGATTTCAATAAGGCATTGCAGATAGAACCTAAGATGGGAGAGATCTACTTTGCCCGTGCTGTATGCTTCGATATGAAGGGTGATAAAGCTGCGGCAGATAAAGACCGCCAGACAGCCGCTAAGCTGGGATATGCCCCGCAGAGGTAATGTTAGCACTACAAAAGAGGCTATCATAACAACTAATTTATTTACTTTGCTCAAAAAATAACGATACAATGTCTAGTACTTCATTTTATACCCGCCTCCAGGGCGAACTTAAGGAAATAGAAGATGCAGGTCTTTTTAAGAAAGAACGCATA
>CANBQQ010000349.1 GCA_947371715.1 Flavipsychrobacter stenotrophus | reverse complement strand
GTAGTTTTTCAGCGACTGCTGGAGCTGGTGGTTGCACGCAGCAATGAAAAATGGGCGCGCGCACAGGGTGCGGTGGAATATGGCAAAGAGCATTACCCGATGATAGTGGCGCTGCATACCGCATTCCTTATATCTATGATCGCAGAGTACTACATCTCGCCGGTCACTTACTTGTTCAATCCTACTTTTCTTTTTGTTTTCCTCGGGCTTATCTGCCTGAAAATATGGGTCATAGCATCGCTGGGTAAATACTGGAACACCAAAATACTGCGCATACCCAATGTGCAGCTGGTGAGTAAGGGACCCTATAAATATGTAAAGCACCCCAATTATATAATTGTAGTGGCCGAGATAGCCCTAATCCCATTGGTATTTCACTTGTCTTTTACAGCTATGATCTTCTCTCTGCTTAATGCGGCTATGCTGTTTGTAAGGATAAGGGTGGAGAATAAGGCGTTGAAGGGGTAGGGAAAAATATAGTTGATAATGTCTATTTGTTTGACTTTCAATAAAATCGCTCACAAAACACTCATTGATCAATTGAGGCATTAAGTAATTTAGCCATTCCTCATTCCCACATTATCTCCTTCCATCACATTATTTAAATTTTTCTCCTTATCTTTGCCGTCCTTTAAAAAAACAAAAGGGAAAATTTATTTTGGAAGAGCAAAACATTAATTTGGAAACCGCCGGAACTACGCCAGAAAGCGTAGAGTCCGTACAAACAACTGATACCGCCGCTCAAGAAGCACCGGTAGCAGCAGAAACACCAGCAGTAGAAGAAGCTATTGCTGAAGAACAGGCACCTGTACGCGCGCCACGTCATTATTATGAAGAAGCTTCAACAACTTCTCATGATGATTTCGACTGGAGCGTAGACAAGCGCAATGTAGCATCATATGCCAAGAACGACCGTGAAAAGTTTGAAATGGTTTATGACAGCACGTTTAAAGCTATCACAGAGAATGAACTGATGATGGGTACAGTAGAAGGCCTGACCAAGACTGATGTTATCATCAACATTGGCTTTAAGTCAGATGGCCTTATATCACTTAATGAATTCCGCGACACACCTGGCGTTAAGATAGGTGATGTAGTAGAAGTAATGGTGGTAGAAAAAGAAGACCGTGAAGGTCACCTGCACCTGAGCCGCAAGCTGGCTCGCGCAGCACGTTCATGGCAGCAGATCGTTGACTTCTACAAGACCGGCGAAGTGGTTACAGGTACTATTACCTCTAAGACTAAGGGTGGTTTGATCGTAGACGTTCACGGTTTGGAAACATTCTTGCCAGGTTCACAGATCGACGTTAAGCCGGTTACTGATTACGATCAGTATGTTGGTAAGACAATGGACTTCAAGGTTGTTAAGATCAATGAAACAATCCGCAACGCGGTGGTTTCTCATAAAGCACTCATTGAGAGCGATATCGAGCAGCAGCGCAGCGTGATCATCGGCCAGCTCGAAAAGGGTCAGGTACTGGAAGGTACTGTGAAGAATGTTACCGATTTCGGTGCGTTCATAGACCTGGGTGGTGTAGATGGTCTGTTGTATATTACAGATATCAGCTGGGGCCGCGTAACGCACCCGAGCGAAGTGCTGCATAACAGCCAGAAGCTGAATGTGGTAGTTCTTGATTTCGATGATGAGAAGAAGCGTATCAGCCTTGGTCTGAAACAATTGACTCCTCATCCATGGGATAACCTTCCTGAGAACATCGTAGAAGGTGCTCATGTTAAGGGTAAGGTAGTAAACATCGAAGACTATGGCGCGTTCTTGGAGATCATGCCTGGTGTAGAAGGTTTGGTACACGTATCTGAGATCACATGGTCTTCACAGCCTATCAACGCGAAGGAATTCTTCAAGTTGGGCGAAGAGCATGAAGCAGTAGTTGTAACACTTGACAAGGATGAGCGCAAGATGAGCCTTTCTATCAAGCAGTTGTCTGCTGATCCATGGGAGACTATCGAGAACAAGTTCCCTATCGACAGCCGTCACCCGGGTGTTGTTAAGAACATCACTCCTTATGGCGTATTTGTAGAGCTGGAAACAGGTATAGGTGGTATGATACACATCAGCGACCTTAGCTGGATCAAGCGTTACAATCACCCAAGTGAGTTCGTTAAGACAGGTGAGAACATCGACGTTATCATCCTGGGTATAGATAAGGAAAACCGCAAGCTTAGCCTTGGCCACAAGCAGCTTGAAGAAGATCCTTGGAATACCTTCGAAACAGTATTCCCTATCGGATCTGTACACGAAGGTAGCGTAACCCGTAAGGACGAAAAGGGCGCTACAGTTCAGTTGCAGTATGGCCTTGAGGCTTACGCTCCTGCACGTCACCTGCGCAAGGAAGATGGTAGCAATGTAGAGGCAGAAGAAACACTGCAATTCATGATCATCGAATTCGATCGTAACGACAAGCGTATCCTTGTATCACACTCTAAGGTTTGGGAGCAATCTAAGAACGAAGAGAAAGATGCTGTACGTAAAGAGAACGCGAGCGAAAACGAGAAGACTAAGAAAGCAGTAAAGAACTTGCAGAGCAAGGTTGAAAAACCAACACTTGGCGATCTTGGTGCTCTTGGTGCTATCAAAGACAAGTTGAAGAAAGCTGAAGATGATGCAGCTGCTGAATAAGCAATAGCATTTAGATCAGTTAACTAATAGAAAAAGCCACCTGTTGTAAAACAGGTGGCTTTTTTGATGGTAATGGTCTGGCAGTTCACGCTTAATAATGTAGTTTGCTCAGCCACAGCGGGCCATTGCGGCTTACATACTTTTCAATGTGGTCGTTGAGATACAGATCATTCAGTGTGTTTATGGCATCCTGTGTAGAGGATTCTGTAAAAAATGCAAATTCCTTGGTAGACATCGTCATGAATATTTCAAATAATGCCAATGGATTCTTGTTGTATTTGTGTTTCTCCATGTTAGGTATCAGTTGTCTGATCACCTCCTCATACTTGTTGTACGGATGATAGCCTGTTAATTTGATCCTCTCCTCTTTGTAAGAAAAGAAGATGGTGGGAAACGAGGTCACATCCATCTCTTTAGACAATAGCAGATCTTTTTTGAAATTGATAACTGCTTTACCTTCGAAGTCTCGCTGAAAGCGCGCGGTATCCAGTCCACACTCAAAAGCAGCTTCAGTAATTGTTTCCCAACGCGCAATATTCTTTTTTTCGAGAAACAGCATTTCTCTGATCCTTCTCAGGAATATCATTGCCGTTTTCGGGCATTGCATTTGTGCTGCTTTGAAGGCAATAGAAGGTGGATATGAAGAATACAAGGGATCTTCTATCCACACATCGCCCCTCATTGGTACATCATACACATCAGCCGCTTCCTCCCAGAAGTACGCGGCATCTATTGGTTTATTGATCGTTTTGCTGCTGTATTCATCCCAAGATGGTAATAACCCTCCCATCCTATAGTCAATATCTAATAGATGTTCATACTCCAGCTGCATCTTTCTTAACTGAGGTTGAATGGTCCAACAGGTAGAGCAGATAGGGTCGGAGAAGTATATCAATCTTATTTTTTCCTTTGGGCTATTCCTGCTCTTGTTTGCAGTATTATTATGGTAGACCAGCGGCACTTGAAGGTCATCATCGCTGATAGACGAGGGATGAAGAAAATTATTCTTGAGTTCCCTTCCCTTTGTTACCTGGTTGCGTATGTCCTCTATTCTGTTATTGTAGTAGTTGGTAAACGCAGTTTCAAGCGGCCGATCTGCATTAAATAATTCCTGGGTCAATGCTTTGGCATCTCTGATCGCGTTGGTTGTTCCCGCACTTGTAAATGGAAGTGCCAGGTGAGCGGCATCGCCTATAAGTACAATGTTACTTTTGTGGAAGGAGGGCAGCGCATCGAAATCGCGGGTATTCCATACATAAGTGTTACTGAAGTCATCAGAATTGATAACGTCTTTCACTATCTGAGGGAAGCGTGCCATCATAGTGAGGCAGAACTCTTTCAGCTGGGAAGGCGTAGGGTTTTGTATGTCTGCTATGGTAGGATCAAATTGCATAAACCAGACGAGTTCTTCATCGGTAGAGGGTATGAAGCCAAAGGCAAGACCTTTTACGTTACTTTGTGTTTTAGTAAAAGTTTGTGCATATTGGCTGGCTATTTCCTTGTTTAACGAAATTCCTACTATTTCCTTTACTTCAGTAGCTGTATAGGCTGTCTGCCCAAACAGGTGTTTACGTACAGCAGAATTACCACCATCGGCCCCAATAAAAATATCACCATATTCTACATCTCCGTTTTTAAATTGGGCGGCTATCGCTCTGTTATCCTCATAGATAAAATGGCTGAAGTCCCGATC
>CANBQQ010000348.1 GCA_947371715.1 Flavipsychrobacter stenotrophus | reverse complement strand
GGTTGAGAAAAGTAAAGCAGAGCATGGATATTGAACAATTAATGCCGCACGTTGAGGCCCTCATCTTCGCAAGTGATAAGGCGCTGACACAAATAGAAATAACTGAAATGTTGGGACAGGCGCTCGAAACTCAGATCGAGACCGAGCGTATCTCTGCTTGCATATCAGGTATTATGGAAAAATATGAGGCTGAGTACTATCCTTTCCACCTTATGGAAGTAGGCGGTGGCTACCAATTTCTCACCAAAAAGCAATTTCACAAGACCGTTCTGAAGCTGAATGGCGAAAAGCACATCAAAAAGCTCTCTGCAGCAGCTATGGAAACATTATCTATCATAGCATACAAGCAGCCAATTACCAAGAGCGAAATAGAATATATCCGCGGAGTAAGTGCAGACTACAGCATTCAGAAACTACTGGAAAAAGAACTGATCGTCATAAGCGGTCGTAACGAAGACATGGTAGGCAAACCATTGATCTACAATACCTCTAAAAACTTCATGGACTACCTGGGCATCAACTCCCCGAAACAATTACCTCAGCTGAAAGACATTACCGACATAGAAATAGTAATGCCTACAGCAGGTGCAGAAGCTTTACCTGAAGACACCCCACAGATTGGTGGCTACGGCGAACTGAAACAAGCATCCTAATCAGCCTTCTAGTAACCCATTATATTTTTAGCAAGTGCAGAACGAAAGTTCTGCACTTTTTTTATCGCCAATGCTTATTTTAATTCCCCCTCTCGTCCGCGATTGTATCGCGGATGCCCCGGCAGGGCGTTTGTAACGCCCGAGATACAGCATTCCGGAATAAAATTTCCCGTATCTCGAACAAACACGTCGGCACATCAAAAAACATATCCACAGAACATCACCCCTCCCAAACCCTTACCCACAGCACATTCCAGCCGAATATGCCTTGATTTTTGTGGATATGTTTATTTTTCAAATCGAAATACATGACTTAATTTGCACCCAATTCAGGAAAATCCCCTGTAGGCTCTTTGACATATAGACCTATCAACTAAAATTACCGCCACAATCGTAGGGGCTGAAGATCTTCAGCCCTGCAACAACTGAGCATCCAACATCAATCACAAACCAGCAAAAGCACTGCGGAAATTGGTGGAAATTGGCGGAAAAACTGCGGAAAACTGCGGAAACTGGTGGTTTTCAAAAACCGTCAAAACCCTTAACCACAAAAGCATACACAGGAAACGCACAAAAATAAACTGCCGAAAACGAGAAAAAACCACCACTGGCAGAAAAATACTTCTCGGTGCCGAGCAAAGTCGCTGACTTAATACCCTTGCTGAGCGAAGTCTCTGACTTCGTTCGACCGGAAGGGAATCTCCTGATTCCCGAATTTCAAAACAAATCGGACTCCTGTTGCGAGAGTTAGCGCAGCGCTCTCGTGACGACCAAATTAACGGGTCTCTGACCCGAACATCGGGCACGATCGGGCATAACCATTTTACACAAAACACTAACTATGAATAACTTACAACTTTCCAATGCCCGATTATTTTTTCAATTTCATCGGGCATGGCTCAAAAATTCCCCTGAGTTGACTGTGAGCATAGTGTCGGGAATCAAGCAAATCTTTTAATCCTTTTAAAATCCTGGTTCAGACAACCCACATCGGGCACAATCGGGCATAACTATTTCATACAAAACACTAATTGTGAATAACTTACAAACCCCCGATGCCCGATTATTTTTTATTTCCATCGGGCATCGTACTAAATAAATCGACTTAGCGCATAACACCCACTTTTATTAACCCATACTTAACCCACCCCTAACATTGTATTTATATCAAATTAGTCTTTTTGTATAACCAAATACTTCGCCGAAGTTTAAGCATGGCAAAAAGAGATGTTGATATATTGGTGTTGTCAGACATACACCTGGGTACTTATGGTTGTCATGCAAAGGAACTGCTTCAGTATTTAAAGACCATCCGCCCCAAAGCCGTGGTGCTGAACGGAGATATAATAGATGTATGGCAGTTCAGCAAGCGATACTGGCCTACCACGCACATGATGGTGGTAAAACATCTGATAGGGCTCATAGCGAAAGAAGTGCCCGTATACTATATACCGGGTAATCATGATGAGATGCTGCGCCGCTTCAAGGGCTTTCAGCTCGGGTCGCTCAAGATCACCAACAAATTGTCATTAAAAGTGAATGATTCACGGGTGTGGATATTTCATGGAGACGTATTTGATGTGGTGATGCAGCACAGTCGCTGGTTGGCCAAACTTGGCGCAGTAGGGTACGATACGCTCATTCTTATCAACAGCATGATCAACTGGGTATTTCAGAAGATGGGCAGAGGTAAGATCTCGTTATCTAAAAAGGTGAAGAACAGTGTAAAAGGTGCGGTGAAGTTCATTAATAAGTTTGAAGATACTGTTTGCAGTATAGCAGCCGAGAATAAGTACGACTATGTGATCTGCGGTCATATTCACCACCCCGAGATGAAGAACGTGGTAACAGAACATGGTTCGGTGATGTACCTTAATTCGGGCGACTGGATCGAAAACCTTACCGCATTAGAGTATACCGGTTCAGAGTGGACTATCTACAATTATTTCCAGGATCCTGTGGCGCAGGCGGTAGATATTGATAAGAAAAAGCAGACCAAAGAATCAGCAAAGGCCATGATGGCCAGCCTGATGCTGGAGCTGAATATCAATAGCCATTCATCAAAAAATGAAGAAGGGTTGGAGGCAGCATAACACTATAAATATTACTTTCACGCTGTGAAGATACTTTTTGCAATCCAGGGAACGGGCAATGGCCACCTTAGCCGCGCCAGAGATGTATATCCGATACTTGCGCAGTACGGCGATGTTGATGTATTGATCAGCGGCATACAGGCCGACGTTGATTTCCCCTACCCGGTAAAATACAAATACTACGGACTGAGCTTTATATTTGGCAAGAGTGGTGGAATAGACCTTGGCGCAACCGCTAAAAAACTGAGAGTAAGGCAATTGCTTAAAGATATCCGCAATTTTCCCGCCGAAGAGTATGATATAGTTGTCAACGATTTTGAGCCTATTTCTGCATGGGCGTGTAAGCGCAAAAATCTGCCCTGCATTTCTCTGAGCCATCAGTACGCGGTTTTACACCCTAATGCCCCACGCCCCGATCATCATGACCTTATTGGCGAGGCCATATTGAGCCGCTACGTGCCGGTAACCGCAGGGTATGGTTTTCATTTCAAGGCATTTGGTGAGAATATATTTACACCGGTCATTCGTAAAGAGATCCGAGAGTTGAAGCCGACCAATGAGGGACATTACACAGTGTACCTGCCGGCATATGATGACGATACTCTTGCAAAACACTTATCTCAATTCCCTGATGCTACGTGGGATGTGTTTTCTAAACACAATAAAGAGCCAAAGACCATAGGCAATGTGCGCTTGATGAAGATAGACAATACGGCCTTTGTAAAAAGTATGGCATCAGCCGCGGGTGTTTTGTGCGGTGGTGGTTTTGAAGGTCCTGCTGAGGCTATGTACCTGGGCAAAAAGGTGCTGGTGATACCTATGGTGGGCCAGTACGAGCAGCAATGCAATGCCGCGGGCGCCGAAGCCATGGGCGCAACAGTCATCAAAATGCTGGATGAGAAGAACTACGGCACCATTAGAAACTGGCTGAATAATGGTAAACCTGTAGTGGTAGACTACCCGGATATAACTGCCGATATTGTAGCAAAGCTGATGAAAGAACATGGTAAATAATGGCTGAATTGCGCAATGGCTGAATGGCTCAATGCTAATTCGACAATTTACCAACGCGCGAGTTGTAACAACAATATCAGGGTTCGACCGATATTCGTTGGCGCGGTTTTGGTGAGGTGTTTAGTGTTTTTCAATAATGCTATTTAATTTTTACATTTCACTTTCCCGTCATTCGGTTTTAACTTTGGTCTATTAATTTTCAAAATCAATAAAATAAATTTAATTATGTCTCACACACTTCCCGCATTACCATATGCATTTGATGCACTGGAGCCACATATAGATGCTCAGACCATGCAGATACACCACGACAAGCACCACCAGGCTTATGTAGATAACCTGAACAAGGCACTTGCCGGTACTGATGGCGAAACCAAAACACTGGAAGAGCTGATGGCTAATATCTCTGCTTATCCTGCTGCGGTACGCAACAATGGCGGTGGTCATTATAACCACTCATTGTTCTGGGATATCCTGGGCAACAATGGCAGCCAGCCTACAGGTGATCTTGCGGCTGCAATAGATGAGGCTTTTGGTTCACTTGATGCGCTGAAGGAAAAAATGAGTACAGC
>CANBQQ010000347.1 GCA_947371715.1 Flavipsychrobacter stenotrophus | reverse complement strand
TAATAAGAAATACGAAACAATTCATTCATACGAATATTTATTTATGTTTTCAATGATAGATGATTTTTTGTTATAGAATTATTACCATTTTATCCCTATATTTGAATTTCGGGTTAGTTATTAGCAAAGTTTTAAGAAAAAATATCCTTATGAGGAAAAAAGTATTACTCTCCTTTATTATCAGCTTGTTCAGTTATTTGGCTTCTGCACAGGTAGATATTTATGTTCCCTCGGGAATTGATACAACAGTTTGTAATGGGGCACCATTGACATTGCAAGCTGTCAATAACGGTTATGTAGCAACTACAGGAACCTCCCTGAGTGACGATATATACTCTGCTGTATTGCCGATTGGCTTTTCGTTTAATTATTATGGCACTACCTATACAAACATGGTTGTTTCATCAAATGGGTACGTAAGTTTTAACACAGGCTCGAGCGGTGCATTTTCTCCGTACACAGTGACCGGGTTGCCCATTCCCACCAATACTGCTATGAGAAATGGTATAGCTGGTGTGTATTGCGATCTCCTGTTCCCAACATTTTTTGGCTCGGGTTGTGGAACATGGTCTTATGGTGTATCTGGTACGGCACCTTATAGAAAATGTATTGTGCAGTTCTGCGGAGTGTGCCATTACTCTTGTTCAGGAACACCTGGTGTTTCATTTCAGATCATGATGTATGAAACAACAAATATTGTTGAGATCCACACAGGAAAGAAACTTACTTGCCTTTCGGTGAACTCCATTCAGGGTATTGAAGGCCCTACAGCTGGCGTAGGAACATTTGTACCGGGCAGAAATGCAGCTTTATGGTCTATTACTACGCCCGATGCCTACCGATTCACTCCGGATGCTACGCTTTCTACCTATGCGTTGTCAAGTATTCCATACAGTCCGGTACCAGCAACTACAGCAACGATCTACTGGTATGCCGGTTCTACTTACCTTGGATCAGGCACATCGATGGTTGTCAATCCATCGGTTCCGACAACCTACACTGCTGCCGCTGTTACCTGCGGCGACACATCAAGAGACATGGTGGGTGTGATAATTGGTACAGGCCCAGTGATTTCATCTATTACATCTACCAGCCCTACCGTTTGCGGCATATGTGATGGTACCGTTACTCTCCATGGTCTTGTACCGGGATCATCAGACACTATCAAATATTATCTGGGTGCAGTGTTGCAACCTGTGGTAGTAGCAGTGCCTAACGCTGCGGGAGATGTAACCATCACAGGGCTATGCGCGGGTACTTACACCAATTTCACTTCAAAGGTTGGCTATTGTACATCAGCACCTTATGCGTCTGTAACCGTTGCGGCTCCACCATTTACAGCAGGACCTGTTACATCGGTGAATCCATCTGTTTGCGGCCTTTGCGATGGTTCTATATCTATATCAGGATTGGTATCAGGCTATTACGATACGGTGTCTTATCTGAAAGACGGTGTCCCTCAAACACCACTGGTACTGTTCGTAGGTGCTTCGGGCATTATTACTTTCGGTAGCCTTTGTGCAGCCAGCTACACGAACATTACCGTTAAGATGAATAACTGTACGGTAGCCGTACCGGATGTTACACTTACTAATCCTTCATTTACTATTTCGTCAGTTACCTTCACCAACCCTACCGTTTGCGGTGGCTGCGATGGTACGATCACTATCTCCGGTCTTGTACCCGGCTACTTCGATACCATACGCGTTACCCGCAATGGTGTACCTCAGCCAGCGGTAGTATTACCGGTAAGTGCAGCAGGTACGGTGACGCTAACCAACATGTGCGACGGTGTGTATACATCAATCAGTGTGAAGATGAATAGCTGTATTGCTACCGGCACAGACGTTACCCTTACCAATCCTGCATTTGCAGTAGCTACTGTTACCTTTGTTAACCCAACTGTGTGCGGTATCTGCGATGGATCAATTACGCTGACTGGTCTTGTTCCCGGCCATTATGATACGGTGAATTATATTAAAGATGGTGTTGCGCAACCGCCACTGGTTTTCTTTGTAACAGCTACCGGCAACATCACCCTTACCAATCTTTGCGCAGGTAACTATACCGGCATTACTGTAAAGATGAATACCTGTACTACTGCACCGGTGACCGCAACACTTACCAATCCATCATTTACCATATCATCAACATCCAGTACCAACCCTAGTGTGTGTGGTGCATGTGACGGTACAATAACTATCAACGGACTGATACCAGGCTACTCAGATACTGTACGCTTTATAAAAGATGGCGTACCGGGCACACCTGTTGTGCTAGTAGTTCCCGGCTCGGGCACAATAGTACTTACAGGTCTGTGTGCGGGCGTTTATACAAATATCAACGTAAAGATGAACAGCTGTATCACCCCTTCAGTTGGACCGATAACGCTGACCAATCCTTCATTTGGCATCTCTGATACATCATCCACCAATGCTTCATGCTCGGCGTGCGATGGTACATTTACTATCTATGGCCTTACACCTAACCAGACTGTAACTATCAATTACAGCCTTAACGGTGTACCGCAACCGCCGTACGTTACGACATCATCTGCAAGTGGCACGGTAACACGTACAGGTCTTTGTCCGGGTTCTTACAGCAACATTACTGCCAGGCTGAATACCTGCGTATCTAATGCCGTAGGTACAATAGTGATCTCTGCACCACCATTGATACCTATATGGATAGAGTCTGTAACGCAGCCTACAGAGTGTGGCATATGTAATGGCCGCATTGTAATAAAGGGTGCACCTCCGGGAGTGATCGATACGATATTCTACTCATTGAATGGCGTTCCTCAAACACCTCTGCTGTATTCTTCAGCACCTGATAGCACCATTACACTTTACAACCTGTGCGCAGGCACGTATACTAACTTCTTTATCAAGGTTGGTCCATGCCCTACCACTACAATTAATACACCTACAGTATTGGCCGCACCTGCGTTGTTTGCGGGTTTCTCTTCGATCTTCACATTGGGCTGTAATTTTGATGTTGCCACATTTACCAATAGTTCTTACAATCCGGGCGGTAGTCTTTGGTATGTGTGGGACTTTGGCGATGGTAATACAGACACAACGCGCAACCCTACTCACGTGTACAATTCGCAGGGTACATACCATATTGTGCTGACGATCACTAACCACTTCTGTACACAAACGCATGATACTACCGTGATACTTAACCACAATGTATCTGCATCATTTACATCAGATACGTTAGTTTGTCAGAACAGGCCGGTAGTGTTTACCAATACGAGCACCGGCATACCGCTACCGCTTAGCTATGCGTGGTCTTTCGGAGATGGCACCTATAGCAACACTACCGACCCTACGCATACGTTTGCAAATGCAGGCACCTATACCGTACGCCTGATAACAGGCAATGCAATACCGTGCTTTGATACCTTCTACAAAACTATATTCGTAGACACAGCAAGTCCGTTATCTATAAGCCTGAGTGATACTGTGCTTTGCCGCTCTACATATGTGACCATGACCGGCAACTTTACCAATGTGGGGTATACAGGTATTACCTGGAACTTTGGTGATGGCGATAGTGTAAAGGATGTAAATCCGGTTGTATATGCGTATCACAGTACAGGTACATTTGTATTGACATCAAGCGTTAATTTCAGGATATGCCCGACATTAACTACAAGCCGTATTGTAACAGTTGTGCCACAGCCGGTCATCAACCTGGGTAATGATACCATCATATGCCCCGGCAGCGAGACACTGGAATTGGCAGACATGTTCAATGCAGGAAATTCAGCAGCATCGTGGTTGTGGAATACAGGACAGACCACCTACAATATTTATGTGTCAACACCGGGCGGCTACCAGGCTACCGTGACTATTGGCAATTGCTCGGCTACCGATTCGGTAACCATAGGTGAAGATTGCTACATGAGTATGCCCAACATATTTACTCCTAATGGTGATGGTATCAATGACTACTTCTATCCACGCCAGTACCTGAGCAGCGGATTGACGAAGTTCAAGATGGATATTTATAACCGTTGGGGTCAGCTGATCTTCACTACCAATAGCGTAGATGGCAGAGGATGGGATGGTCTGTATAATGGCGAAACTCAGCCACAGGGCGTGTTCGTCTACATTATAGATGCGACATTCAGAGACGGCAAGAAGGAACACCATCAGGGTAATATTACATTGTTGAGATAATAAGTTAACAGGATAATCGTTATAACAGAGCCGGGCATTTGTCCGGCTCTGTTGTTTGTGTGGGGGTTGCAGGCAGATTTGACAACTTTTGAAAAGTTGTCAAATCTAATGGGAGAGTGGGATGTTGTTCAAGAGTCATCAGGGCAAAGTCATTAC
>CANBQQ010000346.1 GCA_947371715.1 Flavipsychrobacter stenotrophus | reverse complement strand
TTACATTGGACTGTTTGTAAACAGTAGAAGTACCTTTAGCAATATCATACTTAAAGATAGTAGGAGGATAGATGTAAGATGTGTATGTGTAGTAAGTCTCATGCTCATCTTTCTTACCGCCAAAGCCGCTGGCAGTGCCGAGTCCCGGCAATTTGATGACATGCTCCTTATTACCCTTAGTGTCATACTGTATCACTTCTGAAACAGCATCTTTGAGATAGTGAGCGAAGAACTTGCCACCACATGTGCTTATACTCAATGGGAACTTTGTTTCCTTAATGACATCTACCCACTTTGATGGCGTTGGATCACCGGCATCTACCTTTACCAGCCTATGGTTAGGGGCTCCCTGATTGGTCTCAATGAACAACGTATTCCCTTCATTATAAGCTACACTCTGCTCATAGTCAAAGCCAGTAACTATTGGCCTGATCAGCGCATTTGGAGTGGTCAAACTCTGAATGTACAACTCATTGCCGTAGGTAGCATTAGAGGCAGATATGATCAAAAATTTCTGGTCCTCAGTAACACCTGCACCAATATAGCGACGCACCATACTTTCGCCTCCGAATATCAGCTTATCAGTACTTTGAGGTGTACCGAGTTTATGATAGTAGAGCTTATGCATTTCAGTTTTGGCAGATAGTTCACTTCCCTTTGGCTTATCATAACTGCTATAATAAAACCCATCATTGCCCAACCACGATGTTCCGCTGAACTTAACATCACGCAGTGTATCATCAACTATCTTCATGGTCTTTGTATCCATTACAAATACCTTCCTCCAGTCAGAACCGCCTTCGGACATCTGGCAGGCGGCGAAAGAACCATCTTTAGTAAATTCGATACCCTGCAAAGATGCGGTGCCATCGTCAGAGAATTTATTAGGATCAAGGAATACCTCGGGAGTGCCATTACCCTTCTGGCGATACAGTACATACTGGTTTTGAAGGCCATTGTTTTTATAGAAATAGGTGTAAGCGCCTTCTTTAAATGGAGCGGTGTACTTTTCATAATTCCATAGCTCGGTAAGGCGTTTCTTAATTGCATCTCTGAAAGGAATCTGACTGAGATAGCCGTTCGTTATCTTATTCTGCTCGATCACCCATGCTTTGGTATCTTCTGCCCGGTCATCTTCCAACCAACGATAAGGGTCGCTTACCGATGTACCAAAATAGACATCGGTTTGAGTTCCCTTTTTAGTATCCGGGTATTTTATTTGTTTCTGCTGCGCATTTGCTGCCATAACGGTTAATAATAATGAGGTACAGAGTGTGCGTGATTTCATTATCTTTAATTGGTTTTAATATTGTTTGCACGGTAAAGGTATTAATTGAGACATTCCTACAACCACTATATTATCAGTATTAGAATAAAAATTATGGCTACAAAGGACAGACAAATACTTATTACCCAAATTGTAAGCGACGTGCTCGAAGAGAAATTCAACCCGGAACAAACCTATGATTGGTTTATTAATCAGCATAAACCGGAACATTTTAAAGCATATTTTAAGAATATAAGCAGCATATTCACTTCTTTAAAGGGCAAACCGGAATTAAATACAATCAGAAAATTACATCCTGACGCTTACTTTGGCGGGAAATACAATATGTTTTTCGAATTTGATGAAATAGAACATTTCAGTACGGCTCGATTCTATAGCTATAAACATTACCCTCCGGACCTTCAACTCAACTATTCAATTACCGATTGGCAGAATTACTGCCAGGCAAATCAATTGAAGGCAAATAAGTACAGAGCAAAGAAAACGACTGACGACTTTAATTTTATAGGAGGAAGGACCGCTCAACGAGCCTACCGCGACTGTTTTAGTGATCTGTTGCCAACATTGCATGGCTTGAACCCTACATTACGAATAGCTGAATTTGAGGTGTCTAATGTAAAATTCAATGATGAATTTGGCAGGAAAGTGATACAAAACATTCTAAAAAAGAAACTGCAGCACCTGTGATCTGTAAAATGGATGTTATTTATAATGGTTAGAGGCGGCTTAAAACTTCATTAGTTGATAGTCTGGCTCTATATTTGTACTATCTAAATCAAACGTGCATATAAGTACTGAAAAGGTTTCTGAAAATATTTCGTAATACCATCCTCCTATTGATGGCTATTATTGTTCTTGCGGTAGTATTGATCAATACAACTCCCGTACAGAATTATATTGCCCACAGGGCAGCCAACTGGCTTTCACAGAAACTAAAGACCAAGGTGGCGGTGCAGCATGTGAGCATAGATCTGCGCAATCATTTATCCCTTAACGGACTTTATATAGAAGATCAGGCACATGACACCCTTTTGTACGCAGGGGAAGCCACTGTATCACTGACAGACTGGTTTTTGTTTATTGACAAACCTGTGTTGCGTAACCTAGAGCTGCATAATGCCTATGCACACCTGTACCGCACGGCAATATCGAAAGACTGGAACTATGATTTCATAGCTAAAGCTTTTGAGACCAACGACACTACGTCAACAAACGACACGGGCAAAAAATTTGAATTTGATCTGCAAAAAGTGGCTCTGAGCAATGTGCGGTTCCATATGGATGATGCATGGGGCGGTGAAGATCTTGATTTTGATTTCGGCACGCTGACACTGGACGCCAGGAGCCTTGATTTTAAAAAGCGATTACTGGACGTAAAAGATATCAACATAAAAAATATGCTGATATCTATCAATGAATATCCGGCAGGCAAGCCTAAAAGGATAAGGCCCGCAGACTATGTTGAGCCCGTTGACACTACTCCATTCAACCCTGACAAGTGGTCGATAAAAGTAAATAAGATAGCGCTTGAAGAATGTGCATTTAAGCTAACAGGCAATAATAAGGTACCTGTTCCGGATCTTTTTGATGAGGACCACCTGGACATTACAAAGATAAGCACTACAGTAACAGATGTGAGCATAACAGGTGACACCATAAAGGGTAATGCACTGAACCTGTATGCCCATGAGCGATGTGGCATAATTATAAAAGACCTGCGCAGTAAAATAACGGTTTCGCCGGTGGCCAGCATATGTGACGAGCTATACCTGGAGACCAACCATAGTAAGATAAGGAACTACTATGCTATGCATTATCATAGGTTCCCCAACTTCCTTGACTACATAGACAGCGTGAGCATGGTAGGGCACTTGAGAAATTCAACCATAGACACCCGCGATATCGCCTTCTTTGCACCGGAGATGAAAAACATTCCCGCCATACTACAAGCCAGTGGTGATGGCTGGGGGACCGTAGCTAACCTGAACGGCAGCCATTTAGTGGTAAGCGACGGCAACAATGTGGCAAAAGGTGACATGACCATGAAGGGGCTGCCGGACATCTATAATACCTACATCAAATTTACCAATGCTGAGGTTTATACCAACAATGCAGGTATAGTGAAGTATGCGCCACAACTTATTGACAATCCCAACCTCTCTTTTAAACAACTGACCCATGCCTATTTTAAGGGCCGTTATGAAGGCTACATAGATAACTTTACGGTTACCGGTGAGATCACATCGAACCTTGGTTCTATGAAGGCCAATGTAAGAATGAATATCCCGGAATTTAACCCTGGCAAGGCAACCTACACCGGAACAATAGCTACTGACAAACTGGAAGTGGGTATGATACTTCGACAGGAAGATCTGCTGGGTAGCATTACCTGCAATGAAAATGTATCGGGCGTATCATTTGACGCGGAGAATGCACAGATAACGCTGGATGGAACGATAAGCGAGTTCAACGCGAATAAATATGCCTACCATAATATAACCACCCATGGTACACTCGGAAAGAAGCAGTTTGTAGGCTCACTGCTGGTGGATGACCCCAACCTGGCGCTTGAATTTGATGGCGGGTTTGACTACAACGAAATAAAGAATATAAAGATCAACGCATCGGCGCACCTGTTGTATAGCAACCTGAAAGCACTTAATCTTACCGGTGATTCTGTAACCACATCTGCTGACTTTGACCTGAACTGCACGGGCAGCAACATTGATAATTTCTTTGGTTATGCACGGCTATATAATATTGACCTGAAGCGTAATGCGCATAAGGTGGCAGTGGATTCAATTTACCTGAACTCCGCAATTTCAAGCGATGGACATAAAGAACTGACCCTACAAAGTAATGTAGCTACGGCCAGTATTACGGGAGATTACCAGCTAACCAAACTGCCTTTATCGGTTCAGTACTACTTATCAAAGTATATACCTAACTACATTAACGCGCCGGTTAAGTTTCCACCGGATCAGAATCTGGCATTTACGATCACCACCAAAAATATTGACAGTTTACTGGCTGTAACCTTGGATGGTGTAACCGGATTCGATACGGCTAC
>CANBQQ010000345.1 GCA_947371715.1 Flavipsychrobacter stenotrophus | reverse complement strand
ATGATAGTATCAGGCGAGGTGATAGAAGCAAATGGCGCATCTATCAGAGAAATGGTAATAGAATCGATCACGCCACATATGGAGGCTGAAGTAAGCACGATGGTTATTGTTTTAACTCCTGCAGGTGTGGTAGCCAGGCCGATTACCGGTATCTTCACTATAGAATCTCCCGGAGCTATGGTAACACTTGCCGGTAGAGGTGAGAAGTCGAGACCAGAGGTAGCAGTGCCACCGTAAGACAGGTTAAGTGTGGTGGCAAAGGGTACGGTGTAGGCGCTTTTGATAGTGATGGTATCGGGTGTGCAGGTCTTTACAACAGCGTTGGGTATGGTGCCTATAGTTGCGCCAATTGTTGTTCTGTCAAAGTGATAGGTATTGGTCTTAAGACTGCCTGCTTCAATAAATACACCTGAGTCGTAGAGGTAATTACTAGCATCAGCTATTACCATCTTTATACGGTAAGTATCGCATGGTGTTACCCAATGTTTAGCAGTAAGCACGGTGGTATAGCCTCTGTAGGTTACCTGTGTGCCACCGGTATTGTCTATATAATAGGCGGTAAATGGTGAGCCTGCACCCATGGCATTGCAAGTGGCAATAGACAGGCCCGGACCGGGTACGCCACTATTAATAGTATTAACTGTTACTGGGATGGTAGTGCCGGGAACAATGGCCATATTCACTCCTGGCAATGAAGCAGAAACGCCCGGGCCTGAGATATAAAATGCAAAGGCATCATTATAACCACCGCAGGTAGAATTGCGATACTCTTCTGATCCGAACTGATATTTGAAACTGATGGTATCTCCTTTGGGTACAAAGTGAATAATGAGCGCACATGCATCGCGGCTTACAGTTGTAGAGCCGAGCAGTGGAGTAAGGTCGGGGTCGCCGGCACCTGAAAAGCTGATAGAGGTGAGCGCAGGCTCTGTGCCGGTGGTCAGTGATACCCGTCCGGTGCTTAATATAATACCACTGTCTATACCAATAGGTGTGGCATTAGATACAAATGTACCATTGGCCTGAGTATTGCAAATGAGGGTGTCACTAACTATTGTAATACCAGGACCTGCCAGTTTTGCTGCAAGAGATGCTGCAGTGCCAGAGGGTACAACGGTAAGCTGAGCAGTGGCGACGGACGCATTCACGGCCGCAAGGGTGAAAAGGAATAACAGGGTTTTTAACTTGTAGAATTTACCGAACATATATTGTTTTCTGGTTGACAGTGCAAAGGACCACTTTTAATATTACCTGTACATTATGAAACAGTGAAACATTAAAAAAAGACATAAGTATGCAAATTTACAATACCCATGTTGGAGACCAGTAAGAATAAAGTCGATATTACATGCCTACGGCCACATAATAATATCGTCTTGCTGCTTTACTGATCGGTTCAAAACCGGGTACGCTGCATAATACTACATTATATGACCGCCCTTTACGGGGTTTGGTTGGGGTAGCGCTAAAAGTATAATAGGTAGCTAATTCAACAAATTGCTCTGTCATGATGAAACTGCCGCCTTTTGCAGTGTCGCCGGGGTTTACCGTTACTGTCTTAATATCCGCTGCATTACCTTTTCTTGTCGCCGTAATATTTACCGGGTATTTGTATTTGTTTATGAAGTAAAACTCTGTACTGTAGATAGCACCACAGTTGGCAGTTTCCTGCTTTTTGATCTGCGGCGTGTTTTCCCCCGGCACTTTCAGTTCTTTGAGACCCGGCGCCATATCGTAACTGTTCTCTTCTACTTTTTCTATAGTGCCGTCTTTAAAAAAGTAGGTGGTGGAATTATACCATTGAATGCCCGCATCGGGTGAGCTATGCCATTGTGCACGGCTTACAGCACCATCGGGGTAGTAAGTAAAATCGACGCTGCTATTACCCGCCACGCGCCTGATTTCCTTTTCATAAATGATCTTACCGGTTTTATCATAAGCTACAGCCTTTCCCCACCTTTTATCTTTATCGAAACACTGCGATGTAGATACCTTTTTATTGTTGAAATAGTGATACACGCACGCCGGGTATTCCTGTGCTGAAATGTGCAGGCTTGCAAGGGTAATGCATAGGAGTAAAATAAATAATGGCTTGCTCATATTAAATAAGCAAGCCATTTTCGTGCCATTTTTCAGAAATTTTATTTACGCTTTCCTTTTTATGCTGCACCCAATCGATTTTGTTACTTTGGGGTTCACTTCTTTGCCCATCACCATTGCATCTATTGCATCATTTATAAATACCTTCCTGGAGGCGGCAGGGTCGCCGGGATTGTCGTTCATAGCACCCTTATACACCAGCTTTCCGGTATTGTCAAAGAGGAAAACTTCAGGTGTGTGATTGGCACCAAATTCGTCGGCTACTTTAGAATTGTCGTCAATGAGGTAGGGCACACTATAGCCCTGCTTTTTGGCATAGTTCACCATTTCTTTGTAAGAGTCTTCGCCATCGCGTTTCGCTTCGTTTGAGTTGATGATGACCATACCTACGTTGTGTGCTTGGGCATAGCCAATTGTTTTGTTAGTAATTGGTTGGTTTCTGAGTACAAAAGGACATGTATTGCAGGAGAACATCACCAATAGACCGTTTTTGGTCATTGCACTTTTCAATGTCATGGTCTTTCCATCAGTGTTTTTCATCGCTACGGTTGCTGCAGGCATCGCATCGCCCGGATTCAATTTTTCTGCAGATTGGGCAAATAAAACCGTCGATGCAGATACTGCGATCATTGTGCAAATAGATAATAGAGTAGCCTTCATGTTTTTGGTATAATATTTTAGTAAAGTTATCTATAAGTGTGTAAATTCGAGCTGTATAAATAGAGTGTGTTTATTTTTATTTGTTATTTAATTGTAAAATCAGCTATTTATATTACATTGTGGGTCTGAACAATACATTGGGAATTTGAAGTCGATAATAAAAAGGACAGCGATCGTTTTGGTGATCACCATGTTGGTGATACAATTTTTCCACCCGGCGAAAAATGATAACGGAGTAATGAATAGCCATGATATCACCCGCGCATACACCGTGCCGGATGATGTTCAGAAGGTATTGCACCGGGCCTGTTATGATTGTCATAGCAACAGCACGACATACCCGTGGTATAGTAAGATTCAGCCTGTAGACTGGTGGTTGAATGACCATGTTAAAGATGGTAAGAGACACCTCAATTTCTCGGAATTCGATACTTACAGTGTTAAACGAAAAGCGAAGAAGTTGACGGAAGTGGCCGGTACTATTACAGACAATGAAATGCCATTGAGTAGTTATACGCTCATTCACAAAGACGCTATTCTCACAGACGCTGAAAAGACACTTGTGGTGAACTGGGCACGCGGACTGGCTGCACAGGTAGCTGATACGGTGAAGAAATTATAGGTAAAGGTCTTACAAACCATATTTTCACATAACATTTTACTGGTAACGGGTATAGATTAACAGTCATTACTTACCTTTATATTATGACACTTAAAGAGACATTTGAGAGCGCGGTAGCCGCCAGTAAACAATTGACTACACGTCCGGATAACGAAACTTTACTAAAGCTATACAGCCTTTACAAGCAGGCCACCGATGGCGATGCGCCTGAAGAAGGACCAACTAATATGTTCGATATTGTTGGTAAAGCCAAACATGGCGCCTGGAAGAAATTGAAGGGTATCGCTTCCGATGATGCTATGCAGCAGTATATAGATATTTTCAAGACTTTGAAATAAGAAAATTGCAGACAATAAAAAAGCATGATACCCTCAAGTATCATGCTTTTTTGCTTTTGTAAGAGATATTATTGCTTGATCAACTTGGTAGTTGAGGTACTGTTTTTGTTGGTTGTTTTGATAATGTACATGCCGGCCGGCAGGTGGCTGATATCAATTGTAGTTTTGGCTGTGGTGATCTCTTTAGTCATAACCACATTTCCATTAATACCCATAATAGATAGAGTTCCGTTTTGCAGGTTTTCTACTGTTACCTGGCTGGTTGCAGGGTTAGGGTAGATGCGTAGATTGCCTGATTGTATTACATTAGTAATCGCCACGGTTGGGTCTGCAATCGTATTGAGTGCTTCATTGGTTATTACGGCGGGGTTAGAATCGAAGTAGATGTAGCCCTTGTTTTTTATCTGAGTGCCTAATGCAAGGCCGGTGTGCATATTTACTTTGAAGCGAACAAAACCATAACTTGCCGGTTCGTTAGCATTACTGTCGGGCAGGAAAATACTGTTGAAGTTAAACCGTACTACACCCGGTGCCAGCCATTCGGGCACCATGTAGTGACTGGCACCAAGTATCTTCAGGCTTAGCGCATCTACGTCTCCGTCTAGTGTATCTACAACGTTTACATTGTATGCCAATGCCGTGC
>CANBQQ010000344.1 GCA_947371715.1 Flavipsychrobacter stenotrophus | reverse complement strand
CTCATTCCATAATATCAACAGCACCTGGAAGAAACCTGTCTTCGTTTTACCATCGATATCGCTATTCCGGAATAGGGGGTTCTTTACCCACCTCCTCCAATATTCAATAAACGAAAAAAAAGGACCATTTATTTCCATTAAGGTCTTTTCTATGCTGGCATTGCAGCTACTCGTTGCACTTAACGCCGACAATGTGAGCAGGGAAAATATATGCTTTCTGATCTTGTTATCTATTTCTGCACACGCCCTCCTCCCCACTTATTATGTAAGGTTTCTGGAAACTGAAATGAGCTTTTTACGTAATCTGCCGATCCCATTGCCTAAACGATTATTGCAATTTACAGTTACGTATGCAGCTATTTTGTTACCCGAGTTGATATTTCTGTTGTACAATGAAATAAATGTAATATCCCTGCCTGTTATAATTTCCCTTTATCTTCTGGCAATTGTGCGGCTATCACTATTTACTGCAATTCAGTATTTCCCTAAGCTCGATTTGAATAAATACACCGGCGTCATATTCGCAATGTTCTTCATAACCATAATTCTTCTGGCATCTTTCAGTTTATGGTTGTTTATTTCCATTGAATTTATAATAACTATCTTGCTTTTTGCCGTATATTATTATCGTTATGAGCCTCTATTGCTGAAAGAAGAGTAAGCAAGTCCCAAAAGCAATTAATCCCTAATATTTAAGTGTAATAATTTATTAATGACTTTTTTGCCCTTTTCAACCACTAATTTTAAGAAATAGCTTACTTTAGCGCAATATATACCTGCTACATTTATTAAATATTTAATGAATGCATAAACGGTTAAATATACCTCCACGAAATAATAACATATGCACATACGAATAGTTTTACCTGCTTACAACGAAGAAGAATCATTACCACCATTGCTTAAAAGAATAAATGATGCCTATAACGTGTATGGGTGGAATGCTAGCGTGCTGGTGGTAAATGATGGCAGCAAGGATAAAACGTCTGAAGTTGCACGAAATTTTCAGGGACAGATACCGGTTAATGTATTAGACATATACCCTAATGGTGGTTTGGCCAACGCCATCAATCAGGGAATAAGAACAGCGGTAAAGGATCTTACCGATGAAGACGTAATCGTAACGCTTGATGCGGACGACAGTCAGAATCCTTTTCTGATACAACGTATGGTACAGCAGTTTTCTGAAGGTAGCGATCTGGTAATTGCATCTCGCTACCAGCCAGGCGCACGTATAAGAGGACTTAAAAAATCAAGAGAGTTCTTTAGCTGGGCTGCTGGTTTACTCTTCAGAGTATTTGTAGGCTTTGAGGGTGTCAAAGACTACACCTGTGGATTCAGAGCTTACAGAGTAACTATGATCAACAAAACACTAGCACTCTACGGTGACAAGTTCATCACTCAAAAAGGTTTTGGTTGCATGGTGGAAATACTGATAAAGATAGGTGGCCAAAGTGCAATCATACACGAAGTACCTATGATATTGAGGTACGACCTTAAGCAGGGTGAATCTAAAATGAACGTACAAAAAACCATGAGCCAGACTCTAAAACTGCTGATGGATTATAAATTGGGCAGGATCAATCCATAACTACCTTTACCAGAGAAGTTGACATGCAGGAAAAAAAATCCTTTTTCAATTCAGATACAGTAAAAAAGCTCAATATTGCTTGTCTGCTGTTAGTTATTTGCTGCGTGCTATTTTATCCTGCAAAAAAGAATATATGGTATGATGAAACAGTATCAGTTCTCTGTGCTAAAGGATTATATTACACAGATGGAAATGCGCTAACAGCATTACCATTAAATACATCTGTTGCTCTGGAGCAACAAAATACCCTGTCCGAAGCATACACCTGTACTATTATAGATAATGGGAACAGCCTTCTATATAACGAAGGGCTGCATTTTTTTACAATGCTGTCCGGAAATTCCTTTAGCAGCTACCTACTATACTCAAAACTCTGTGCGATCGCTACTCTTTTAGCTTTTTTTGCGCTTTGCAGTTTGTTTATGGAGGGCAGCATCTTCACCTCACTTGCACTACTACTACTAACGTCTGATACCATTTTTTGGGGAATGGCGCAGGAAGTAAGAGCATACGAAATGGGAATGTTGATGGTAACGCTGGCAACTACTTTTTTCTATAAGTATATGTACAAGGGAGACCGCCCGTATCACCTTTTCCTTACCGGCATGTTTGCAGTTGCAGCAATTCTTTCGCACTACCTGAGCGTTTATATTATACTTGTACTGCTCGCATTTATACTTTTTGTGAAGAGGACGTCATTATTTTCCGCGAAGAATATTTTAGCCATTGCAATCCCAGTCACTATCGTAGGTATCTATTTTTACTCCGCCGCCAAAGGATTTGGCACAATGCAGAATCAAAATAATGCGCTCAAAGCTAAGCAATCTGAAGAGTTATTTAGTGTAACACAAGTGGTATTGAGAAGTCTCAAATTTGGTGCATTAAATTTCAAAACCGTTTTCCCGGCATTTAATGGTTCGGCTGGAATTGTTATCGTGTCTTTTCTTATGGTTATTGCGCTATACTTTGGTGCGCTTAAATTTTCAAAGACTCCAAAAGAAAAAAGGAACCTCCACTTGTTATTTATCTTAGGTGTCAGCAGCAGTATCTTTCTTGCGGCCCTTAGTATAAAGTCCCACCATTATACCGCTTTGTATTCTCGCTATTATACTTTTTGTGTCCCGTTCGCTACGTTGTTTGTAGCCTACGCGTTAAAAGTATTATACGATGGTGTTAATAAAAATTTAGCCACTGGGTTAGTAGCCATCATAGTTATCCCGTGTCTAGCACTGTTAGCAATGGGTGCGATAAAACGTAAAACACATGTGAAGTATAACCATCTTGAAGTAGCCGGGAAAATATCAAATGAAAAAATAAATAAAATAACTGTACCCGATTGGACAGATGCTTTTTTATTACAAAGTTTTTTACCCTCAGGTTATAAGATCGAATACAAAATTGATTCCGCGTCTACCAACTTTGTTTTATTTCACGAAAATAAAACAGACACTATAAAGGTGATCAGGATAAATTCATAAGTTAGAACAAATGAAAAAAGTAATCGTTTTTTTAGGTACCCGCCCCGAAGCTATTAAACTAGCCCCGGTAATTGAATTATTAAAGGCTGATAAGCATTTCGAAACGCTCGTCTGCTCCACAGGTCAGCATAAAGAAATGCTGCAGCAGGTGCTTGACTTTTTTAAGATCACTGCCGATTTTTCCCTGGAAGTAATGGAACCCAATCAGCAACTGGCAGGGCTTACATCCAAACTATTGGTAAAAATTAATGATCTCCTACTTGCAGAAAAGCCGGACTATATAATGGTTCAGGGCGATACTACCACTACTATGGCGGCATCTCTCGCAGCATTCTACAATAAAGTATCAGTACTCCATATAGAAGCAGGACTGAGAACATTCAATAAATTCTCTCCATTCCCTGAAGAGATAAACCGCGTGATAACTACCCGTCTGAGCGATTTCCATTATCCACCTACAGATCAGTCTGAGCGAAATTTGCTGGACGAAGGCATACCTGCCGACAAAATATTGGTTACAGGCAATACTGTTATTGATGCCCTGTTCCTGGGATTAAAGAAAATTGAAAATGCTATTCCACAAGGTATTCTCGACCTGAAATTGCAGGACGTAAAAGACTACATTCTGATCACTATGCATCGCCGTGAGAACCACGGTTCCGGCATTCAGAATATATGCGAGGCAGTAAGAAGAATATCGGAAGACGCTAAGATCCCGGTCATCTTCCCGGTACACCTTAACCCAAATGTAAAGGATGTAGTGCACGAAATATTGGGCAATAACCCAATGATTCACCTCATCCCTCCGGCAGCTTATCCCGAGTTCTTATGGTTGCTGAATAACTCTAAACTGATACTTACCGACAGCGGTGGCGTACAGGAAGAAGCACCTTCTTTGGGCAAACCGGTATTGCTTTTAAGAGACACTACAGAACGTCCTGAAGCCGTAGAAGCAGGTACAGTTTTAAAAGTTGGCAGCGATACAGAACTGATATATAAGGAAGCGATGAACCTGTTGACCAATCAGAGCGCATATGATGGAATGGCCATGAGATCTAATCCGTATGGCGATGGCAAAGCATCTCAGAGAATACTGGATTCGATGCTAAAGATGTAATTGATCAATGTTGGTCTGCAACTGATAGCAATATTTATAATTCTTCGTTAATACCGCCCCCGAATTTGCCGCTACGGTACTATCGGGGGCGGTACTTGTTTATAGCCTTACATAATTTCATACTTTAGCGCAATAAAACACTTACCTATTATGCAGATGCACGAGGTGAAAACCGCAGCT
>CANBQQ010000343.1 GCA_947371715.1 Flavipsychrobacter stenotrophus | reverse complement strand
GTTATTTGCGTGATCAGCTGAGCTAGTACCCGTTGTTGCCACACTTGCTGTAACAGCAGGCTCTTTTGCCTTGTTCAGCTCCATGGTTATACGGTTAATAGAGATAGTGTCTATGCGGGTTTCTATTCTACCTTCAGATGCACCATTGACTCTTGTCTTCTGCACAACAACACGAGATATTACTCTCTTGCCCGGTATAGGCTTTACTACCATTGGCGCACGTGCCACTGCCGGAGCTGTTGGATTGTTGTTAGCCACTACCGGAGTTACCGCCGCAGGCTTTACAGGAACAATAGCAGCCGGCTTGTTGGTAGCTGCACTCAGGGGTATTTTATTCAGGCTGCTTACATAGGCAGTACCATGACCATGATCGATCATGTGGTCATTTTTAGGGAGCGCCTTTATAGGGCTGTTATCTGTAGCCACAGATGCTACAGCATTATCCATTGCAGTAGCAATGGCAGGACTGTTGCTCTTTGCAACAGTAGAATTTGCATTAACTAGTTGATTATCAGATTTTTTAGGTGAATTATTTGCAGTAGCAGTACTAGCGGGTATATTACCCGCCAACTTACCGCCATCAATATGGGCCGAACCTGAAGTTTTGTGATGCTGTCCACTGTGTGGAACAGTTGATGTACGAGAAGATGCAAAATGATCATTGCTGTGCATATCAGATAACATATCATTATTGACCGCACCATGCTCTACGGTAACTTCCAAGGCCGAAGATGCTACATGGTGATTACCGGTAGCTGCTCCCGCCTTATGACCTGCATGGTCGGCAACAGTATTGTGGCTATTGTCAGCGGCGTTGGTAGCAATATTGTTAGTTGCCGGCACAGCGCTCTTAGCCACTACACCTGCAGCAATTGCATTGCCCTCAGCCGCACCTGCTACCGCACTACCCGGATTTCTGAATGCCGTGGTTACCTCGTACCCCCCAACACTTACCGCTGCCAGTAACATAGCCACACCACAATAACTCATGGCACGCTTCCAGTAAAGACCTACAGGTTTACGGCGATCTTCTTTATCCAGCAACTGCTCCATGCGAGACCAGGCACCGAATCGCTCCGGCTCCTGCCCACCGCCTAAGCGTTGCCTGACAAGATCATCAATATTTACAAAGTTGTTATCCATATGGATAAAATTTTTAAGCTTTTAAATGCAATTCTAATTTTTCAATTTTTTCCTTCAGTTGCCGCCTACCTTCAGACAGATGCCACTTCGATGTTCCTTCACTGATCCCCAACATATTTCCAATCTCCTTGTGCGTAAAACCTTCCATCACATACATGTTAAAAACGGTACGGGTAGCATCGGGCAGTGCCTGAACCAATTGTACCAACTGATCGTAGTACAGCTTGTCGGCGTGATCCTTATGCACCAGCTCATCTTTCTCTACCAGCACTACCTTTTCAGAATAACGGCTATTCTGCTTCACGTAGTCTGATACCGCATGAAATATTATTTTACGCAACCAACCTTCGAAAGAACCTTGAAAATTATATTGACTTAATTTTTGAAACGCACGTAAATAACCATTGTTCATTACCTCCTCGGCCTGCTCATCATGGTCGATATAACGGCGTACCATTGCCATCATTTTGGGGTAAAATAAACGATATAACTTCTCCTGGGAGCTTCGCTCATTGCGAATACACCCCTGAATGAGTTGTTCAAGCTCACTTACCTGACTTGTTGCGGTCTATGCCAAAGCTATAGACAAGTATAGTGGTTATTAAATATTTACAATGATAAAGACCGTCTTACCCTCCGAAAGGTTGGGTAAAACAGTCACAATTGATACTAAGTTAACAATTTAAGAGGAGAATCAGGTGTTTTTTGAGGGAATTGGTGTTTTGGGGAGGAAGGATATCTCAAAACGAATACGTCACGTGCGAATGTCGTGGTTCGGCGCGGCTCACCATGACATTCAGGAGTTGTTAGAAATTCAAAGTAGTACATCCCGATGTTGTTATCACCACAGCCTACCGGCAGGCAGGGTTCAGACAATTTGCTACAGCACAAAACAGCACACACTCCCCTCTTTTCGAAAGAGGGGACGATTCCGCCAACGACGGTTGGCGGAATCGGGGGTGATAGGCGTACGTGACACAAACAGAGACTGTAAAATTTGCATACTAACAGAAAATATACGTCACTTCAAATAACCTCACCTAACCCATTGATCCACCTAAACTTAAACCACGTTATTCACAAAAATGTGGATATGTTTATTTGCTGACAACAAAAACACACATTAATTTACACCCAAAACATGCACGTTGCCTGATGTTCTTTGACATCTATGAACCCAATCCCACCCACTGAAAAAAAACGCCTGGGCTGAAGATCATCAGCCTAATAATCATTGCAACCCAAATACAAATAATGTTACTCTGGTAGAGACGCATAATTGCGTCTCCAAAGCGACTGAGAAAAAAAGTAGTGTAACCCTATTTAGGGACGAGGCAGACAAAAAGTGGCAAATAAAAGTGGCAACATGTGGCAGAAAGTGGCAGAAAGTGGCAGCGAGTGGCAGTTTGTTAAAATGAGCCGTAAACCACACCAGGCATACATTTAAGCCAAAACACCCAACGAAAAACTGCCACTTTTACGAAAAACTGCCACTTTTCAAAAACGCCCTGGTGTGTCATTGCGAGCCCTTCGCGAAGCAACCTAGTAGCGGGACGTATTCGTTTTGTATCCATGTCAGATGTCTTCGATCTGTGCAAGCATCCCGATACTAGATTGCTTCGTGCCTCGCAATGACCACCTAACGAAACAAAAGAACAAACCCAACTGGTCCTCGTTTGTAACGAGGATCCAACGGCAGGGCGTTTGTAACGCCCGTTACCTGGCAGTAAATAAATACAGGGATTATCTAACAAACATGTAAACCTATTTAGGGACGAGGCATGTGCCAGTGCTGACTGCCAGTCAGCAAACACAACAGCAAAAGGTGCCGGTTACAATTCCATAGTTATCAGCACCACTGTCCAGTTGCCGCGGTCATCAACGATCTCTTTAATGTCGAAATCTATCTTTTTGCCGAGGATGATGCTGAGCTGCTCAATACGCACCTTTACATTGTTGAGGCCGAAGGACTCGTGTTTGTCGCTGGCTTTCTTTTTGGCATGTGCAAGGCCTACCCCGTTGTCGCGTACTTCTATATGCAGAATATCCCTTACTTCATAAATATTCAGCTCTACCCTACTGTTCTCAGACTGGCGCGGGAAGATGCCGTGCTTGATGGAATTTTCTACCAGTGGCTGTATGAATAGCGGCGGTATCATTATCTCGGTAGCATCTACATCTTCATCCACATTAATGGAGTAGTTGAGCATCTCCTTAAAGCGGAGCTTTTCAAGGGCCAGGTAGTTGGTTACCAGGTCTACCTCTTTCTGCAGGGATATAAGCTCTTTAGATACATTGTGCATGTTCTGCCTAATGAGGTCAGCAAATATGCGCAGGTATTCATTGGCCGCCAGTTTATCATTCCTGTTTACCAGGCCCTGTACATTATTAAGGGTATTAAAGATAAAATGCGGATTCATAAGGGCATTTAGCGCTTTGTACTCCGACTTCATGAACCTTATCTTATTGTCATTCTCCTTCTGCGTCTTGCGGAATGCCACCAATATGCGGTAGCGCACAAACAACACAATAGCCCCGATAATAAGGCAAACATAGAAGGTAATGAACCACCACGTAGCCCAGAATGGCGGGGTGATCTCCAATACAAACTCTATAGGAATAGAGTTGGCACTGGATACACTTTTGGCCTTTATCTTTATGATATACCGGCCGTATTTGGGATTGATCAGATCTATATGATCACCGGTAAGTTCCAGCCAGTTATCTTCATCGGTACTGGATACAGAATAGCGGTAAGAAATGGTCTTGCCCGTAAATGAAAGTGTAGAGAAAGTAATGGAGATATTGCGCCCGCCCTGGTAAGGCACCTTAAGATAATCGTACATTACATACCTGTGCGTACCATAGGTGATGAGGTCAAAAAACAATGTGGGTGGTTTGGTCTTCAGCAACAGGTTATCAATGCCCATCTCCACTATGTTTCCTTTATCAAAGAAAAAACAGTTTTTCCCATCGCTGCAAAACCATTCGGCCGACAATGGTAGAATAGGATTTTCGATACCGGTAACTGTAAACGGCACCTGCGAACCGGGAGGATTGATGGTGAACAGCCTGTACACATCGTTGGTACTAATGAGCATATGCGTACTGTCTACCCTATAAAATTTATCCCAGATACAGTCCTGGCTAAAGACCGTATCCATGATTATTTGCTGGTCTATATTCCTGCAAACCACCAATCGGTTATTTGCAGTATACCCCACCAGGTACTT
>CANBQQ010000342.1 GCA_947371715.1 Flavipsychrobacter stenotrophus | reverse complement strand
TAAATACTGATTGAGCCACAAAGGTAAAGAAAGAAGCTTACACCGAATGGAAATGCCCCCGTTTCAATCACTTATTATTTCCCGATTGCGCCTGTAAATTAGTCCGTTAGGTTATTCTTATATGTTTCGGGAACGGAGGTAGCATTGACAATAATAGCAATAATGACCAATGCCAGCGGGTATATGAGCCCTACGAGTGGCGCGAACATAGCGCCCACTATCAATGTCTTTTTCAGTAGTTCGGTAATGAATGCTGTGGAGCCGCCAATAACGCCATTGCCAATGTTGTAGGCAAAGCCCATACTGGTATAGCGGATGCGGGTAGGGAAGAGTTCGAGCATAAAAGCCCCGATAGGGCCATATACCATGGCTGTGGCAATATTTATAAGGAGTGCCAGGCCAATGAGTTGTATGGTGGCAGAGGTGCTGATCTCATGTACCTCTTTCAGAGCGGCGGGGTTGCCGATCTTCAGGAAGAGGTAGAAGACAATGGGAACAAGTATGGCGCTGAGGATAAGGCCGGATAACATTAGCTTTTTGCGGCCCAGCTTGTCGCTGAGCCCACCGAAGAACTGGAATGATGGGCCTGCTAGGAGGATAGCTGCCGCAAGGATCAGGATGGCTGTATTGGGAGAAAGCATGGCCGAGCGTTGCAGGAAGAAGAGGGTAACGAACTGGGAAGTCTGCATCAAGGTAGCCTGTGCAGCACAACCACCGAAGATGGCGCGTAGCATGAGGGCGCCATTGCCGGGTGTTTTAAACGCCTCGCTGATGGGAGCTTGGGTGGTTTTGCCTGCTGCTTTTAGTTGGGCGTATACGGGGCTTTCGCCCAGTTGCTTGCGGGCTATGTAGCTCACCACTACCAGTACTGCGCTAAATAAGAATGGTATACGCCAGCCATAAGCGGCAAAGTCGGGCGTAGACATGAGGGCGCGGGTAGCAAAGACAGTGCAGAGACAGACAAAAAGACCCAGCGGTGCGGTGCTCTGAATAAAGCCGGTATAGTAGCCGCGTTTATTGGGTGGAGCGTGTTCGGCTACGTAGATGGTAGCGCCGGTGTATTCACCACTTATGGCCAATCCCTGCGCCAGCCGGAATACCAATAGCATAACCGGTGCCAGCCAGCCCACAGCGGCATAGCCGGGAATGCAGCCTACAAGAAAGGTTGCGCCACCCATCAACAGAAGTGATACAAGGAATGATTTTTTGCGACCGGTCTTATCGCCAATGGCACCGAAAATGAGGGAACCAATGGGCCTTATCAAATAAGAAGATAGTACTACCGCAAGGGTTTCGAGAAACTTGGTTTCACTCTTTGGGAATAGGTTTTCGGAGAGGACGGGGGCGAGGATGATGGCCAGAAAGAGATCATACCACTCTATAAGGGTGCCGGCAGCGGCGGCTACTATGACGGTGAAGAGTTGTTTATTGGAGGTTTCGGTTGTTGTACTCATGAAATAGAATTGTGCAGGCAACAGCCGTGAATGAAAATACAATAAATTTAAGAGTCAACAGTAAAGGTTAGTGAGTGAGCCAGACAATTAAAGCTGCTTTGGCTTCCAGGGCAGATCGGTGAAAACCTTCTTTTTGCCAAAGAAGTAGTCCATAACAATGCTGCGCTTGTAGATGCCTTCTTCATTGCGGACGGTGATCATGCGCTTGCATTCGCGGCGGCGGGCAAACCATTTACCTATTTGTCCGTAAACGTGGAAGTGAGCTTTGAGGATGGTGAATACCTGCTTGAATTCGCCCTTTGTAAGGAGTCGGCCAGCTGCAGCGCCATCCAGTATAAGACGCAGTGGGAAGAGCCAGAGCAGCTTACTGCCTTTCTCATTCTTTATAAGCAGTATCAGGTTGTTGCGGAAGTTGTAGTAGAGTTTTTGCGGACTGCCATAACTAATAACGCTTCCGCCAACATGGAATACGGTAGATGAACCGACATAGCCGATGCGGTGCCCTGCATTCTTTAAGCGCCAGCAGAGGTCTATTTCCTCCATGTGTGCGTAGAAATCGGGGTCGAGACCGCCGACGGCATGATAGAGCTCAGCACGCACCACCAGGCAACCACCTGACGCCCAGAATACTTCGATGTTATCGTTGTACTGGCCGTAGTCTTTTTCCATATCGAAGAAGATGCGACCGCGGCAAAACATGTAGCCGTATTTGTCCATGAAAGCACCACCGGCACCTGCATATTCAAACTGCTCCCTTTCGCGCCAGTAGCGTATCTTGGGTTGACATGCAGCCATATCGGGGTGGGCTTCCATAGCTGTGTGCAGCGGGGGAAACCAACCATCGGTAACTTCAAAATCAGAGCTGAGGAGGATGTAGTATTTCGCCTTTATCTGTTTCAGGGCTTCGTAATAACCATGGGCAAAGCCGCGGTTGATAGCAATACTGACCGTCTGAACAGTGGGGAAATTGGTGTTGACGTATTGGAGGGTATCGTCGGTAGAGGCATTGTCTACGACTATAACTTCATAGCCACTTTCGGCCTGCTCTACAATTTTGGTCAAAAACAGTTCATGCCACTTAGTGCCATTGTAGCTAAGTATTACAACAGCAGTATCCTTATGGCAAACTATCATAAGTCAAAATTCAACAGGGAACAGAAAATAGAGGGCATATGACTATGAGGTCTCCTTGATACAAAGAAAAACAGGAAGTACATGAGGAGTTGATCCTCATGTACTTAGCCTAATTATTTATACTTTGGCTCGTAGAGCGTATTGTCCGGAACAGTGATGTTATCGTTCTTCTGGTATCCATGTTCGTGGAGGTTATAGCATCCCGCCCAAGCGAAAATGAAGAAACCAAAAAAGCCCAAAAGGAACAAAAAGCGCGATTTTGATGGCTTATTAAGTTCAATGTCAACCGGGTTATCCAGTTCGGTACCGTGTATGTTGTGATCAGTAGTCATGAATAATTGAAAATTTCCATCGCAAAAATAATAGTAATTACTTCAAAATCATAATAATTTTATCTTGCAGAGCGTTTACTTTTGAGAAATACCATGCGGAAATATCTAAACAGGAAATCTATACTCGCTTTTGTAGCACTTTTCATAGTCAGCGCATCGCTTTTTTATACGAGTACGCTTGCAGAAAAACTGGCGCAAGAAGAGAAAAAAAAGGTAGAAAACCTGGCAGATGCGATAAAAACGCTGAATAAACCCACCAGTAACCAGGAAGAAACGGTGTTGGCGAGCTTCATTCTTACTTCTAATAATTCTATTCCGCTGATCATTACTACCGATAAAGGTGTAGTGATAGATTTTAAGAATGTAGATACTACACAAACAAAAAATACCCCGAGATTAATAAAGGAAAAGCTTGCGGAATTTAAAGAGATGCATGAACCCATAGTAGCAGACTGGGGGACGGGCAGGAATTATGTTTATTATGGGGAGACGTTTTTACTGACCCAACTACGCTATTACCCATATGTGCAGATAGGGATCATCTTCTTGTTTCTTATAGTAGTGATATTTGCACTGTCGGCATCGTACAGGTCTTTGCAGAACCAGGTGTGGGTGGGGTTATCGAAAGAGACAGCGCATCAGTTGGGTACGCCGCTTAGCTCTATGGAGGGGTGGCTGGAGCTGATGCGGGAAAATGACCCTGACAGTGAGGCTGCCAAGGAGATGCAGAAGGACCTGGACAGGCTGAAGTTGGTGGCGGACAGGTTTAGCAAGGTGGGTAGTGAGCCAAAGCTGCAGGAAGAGAATCTTGCAGAGCGCCTGAGTGAGATAGTAGCGTATATGCAGAAGCGTTCTCCGCTGAAGGTGGCCATATCGCTGCATATAAAGGAGCATGAGATACCGGTGAATATAAGTGGGCCACTGTTTGACTGGGTAATGGAAAACCTGATACGCAATGCACTGGATGCCATGGAAGGAAAGGGGGCCATAGATATAACAGTAACCAACCAGCCGCAGCAGGTGATCATAGATGTGCAGGACACGGGCAAGGGGATACCTAAGTACCAGGTGAAGAAGATATTCAACCCGGGTTTTACTACCAAGAAGAGAGGGTGGGGACTGGGATTGTCATTGTCAAGAAGGATCATAGAGAAGTATCATCACAGTTCCATATTTGTGAAGCAGAGTGAGGTGGGGAAGGGGACGACGTTCAGGATAGTGTTGAGACGCTAAGGCACAGATGATTAGTGGAATAGTTTTTATAGCAAAGTATTGAATACATACAATCAATGCTATGCGTAAGGGCTATATTATTCTCGTTTTCTGTTTGATTTTCGCTGTTCTACTAAGTTGCAAAACGCATTACCAGCTGGCCAATAAGGCGTATGCCAGAATAGAGATACCCACATCGCTGGAGCGGGGTAAGAATCTGGCCTACAATATTTGTGCAGATTGCCACTAT
>CANBQQ010000341.1 GCA_947371715.1 Flavipsychrobacter stenotrophus | reverse complement strand
TTAAACTCCTAACGGAGGTACCCAGTTTATCTATTCCTATTTTTGAAGTCTAATTGGTATCGCTAGCATAGGGCAGTGTTACCGATAAGAACAAATAAGAGGGTGTCTAAAAAGTCTTAGACACCCTCTTACTTTATAGTGTCTCTCTGTTGCTATTATGCTTCTGTTAGCTCCACACCCAGCTCTTCTGCAAGGTCTTTTTCTACTCGCAGGTTGTCGATAATGAATACCTGGCGGGCAGGGGTGTTTTTGCCCATGTAGTATTCCAGCAACTTCTGTATCTGCGTATCCTGGCTGATGAGCACAGGGTCTTTACGAATGTCATCGCCAATGAAACGGGCAAACTCTTCGGGGCTAATCTCACCTAGTCCTTTAAATCGGGTGATCTCGGCTTTAGAGCCTATCTCGTGGATAGCACGCTGGCGCTCTTCATCGCTGTAACAGTAGATGGTCTTCTGTTTGTTGCGCACACGGAATAATGGGGTCTGCAGGATATAGATGTGGTTACCACGTACCAAATCGGGGAAGAACTGCAGGAAGAAGGTCATGATGAGCAGGCGGATGTGCATACCATCCACATCGGCATCGGTAGCGATAACGATGTTGTTGTAGCGGAGTCCGTCAAGGCCTTCTTCTATATTCAGCGCATGCTGCAACAGGTTGAATTCTTCATTCTCATACACCACTTTCTTTGTAAGACCATAGCAGTTCAATGGCTTACCACGCAGACTGAATACCGCCTGGCTTTCCACATTGCGGCTCTTGGTAATACTACCACTTGCACTATCCCCTTCCGTTATAAATATGGTAGAATCCTGCTGTTTTAGGTGAAATTCATCTTTATTTTTTGCCGGTGGATCGTCGTTAAAATGTATGCGGCAATCTCTTAGTTTCTTATTGTGCAGGTTGGCTTTTTTGGCGCGTTCGTTGGCCAGTTTGCGTATACCAGATAGTTCTTTACGTTCCCTTTCGCTCTGCTCTATACGCTTCTTCAGCGCATCAGCCACAGCCGGGTTCTTATGCAGGAAGTTGTTGAGCTCCTTGTTCAGGAAATCGCCCACAAATGTCTTCATTGATGGACCGCCTTCAAACACATACTGAGATCCCAGTTTGGTTTTTGTCTGTGATTCGAATACCGGCTCCTGCACCTTTACGGCTACAGCAGCACAAATACTCTGGCGAACATCTGACGCATCATAATCCTTTTTATAGAAATCGCGGATAGCCTTTACATAAGCCTCTCTGAAAGCACCATGGTGTGTACCACCCTGGGTTGTATGCTGTCCGTTTACAAATGAATAGATATCCTCGCCATAATCGCCATTGTGAGTTACTGCCACTTCTATATCTTCTCCTTTCAGGTGAATGATCGGATACCTTAGTGATTCAGCATTGGTCTTGCGGGTAAGGAGGTCTAACAGGCCGTTCTTAGAGATATAATTGCGTCCGTTGAAATTGATCTGCAGGCCGGCATTGAGGAAGCAATAGTTCCAGACCTGGTTTTCAAGGTACTCATGCAGGAAGTGGTAGTTACGGAACACGGTATCATCGGGGCGGAAAACGACCATGGTACCATTGGCCATGGTGGTATCCGTTTCCTTGTGCTCCTTTGTCAGAATACCCTGTTCAAACTCGGCTACCTTGGTGCGCCCTTCGCGGAAAGAAGCTACCTTAAAATACTTACTTAGTGCGTTTACCGCCTTGGTACCCACACCGTTAAGTCCTACTGACTTCTGAAATGCTTTACTATCATATTTGGCACCGGTGTTGATCTTGCTCACCACATCTACCACTTTACCCAGTGGTATACCGCGGCCATAGTCGCGCACTGACACTTCGCCTTCGGCTATCTTCAGTTCTATGCGCTTGCCCTGCCCCATTGCAAACTCATCTATGCAATTGTCCACAACCTCCTTCACCAGCACATAGATACCATCATCTACACTACTGCCATCGCCCAGCTTGCCTATATACATACCGGGGCGCAGTCTTATATGCTCTCTCCAGTCGAGCGAGCGGATACTATCTTCATTATATTGATTAAGCAACTCTGCCATTAGTAATTATTATTGAAGCGCAATTTAATACAAATGCCGCATTACGATAAGAGCATTTTCAAATCATGAGCCATATTTAGCGTGCTAATATATTGGTTAATAAGTGCCGGCAACATTTTTTGTTAAAAATATCTTAACAGGTAATTTTGAGACAATAATTATTTCTACCTTTCGTTTCTGAAATAACCACCACGAAGTATCTCTTTCTTCGGCTCTCCAGAAGTTTCTTGTTCTTTAATTTTCTGTTACCATTTGGCACGATTTTATAGTAAAGAACAGGAGTAAAAACATTGTAATTTCCAGTAAGTTAGACCAATTACGCACAGACATCAGGGCACGTTGAAAATTATTTTTTGACCAAAATTGTTTTTTTCGACTTGACCTATATCTTTGCAACGACACACTAATTTTTTTATCAATTTTCTTTAACCAATTTTCAGAACTAAAAACAAAAAAAAACAGCATTATGTCAGATGTAAAAACGGCAGCGCCAAAACCAGCTAGTCAAGGAAATCGCGCAGGCAAACCAAAAAACACCAACAACTTTTTGACTAACCTGTTAGTAGTTGTGGCATGTATAGTAGCCGGATGGGTGTTATGGAAATTCGTTTTAGGAAGTCCTTCTAATTTCTCTGACGGAGAAACAAGAGAGAAAGCAAAGAGTGTATTGGGCACCATGTATCAGGGTGGTTTTGTAGTACCTATTCTGTTGGCTACATTGCTTACACTGGTTAGCTTCGTAATAGAGCGTGCTTTGACCATTGTTAAGGCAAAGGGTAAAATTGATGGTGGTGAGTTTGTACGTAAGGTACAGTATCACCTGGCTAACAAGAATGTACAGGCAGCTATCGCTGAGTGCGACAAGCAGGCTGGTTCTGTTGGTAATGTAATGCGTGCAGGATTGGTTAAGTACGAAGAAATGGTTCACGCAGGTGACCTTGATACTGACCAGAAGCTTGCAGGTATCCAGAAAGAAATAGAAGAAGCAACTTCATTGGAATTGCCGATGCTGGAAAAGAATCTTGTATTCTTGTCAACAATATCTTCTTGCGCTACCCTGTTGGGTCTGTTCGGTACGGTATTGGGTATGATCCGTTCATTCCAGGCAATGGGCCAGGCAGGTGCTCCTGATGCAGGTGCGTTGGCAAATGGTATCTCTGAAGCCTTGATCAATACAGCATTAGGTATCAGTACATCATTCATCGCTATCATCGCGTATAACTTCTTTACAACTTTGATCGACGGTATTACTTATAGCATTGACGAAAGTGGTTTCACTTTGACGCAGAGCTTCGCTTCTAACTACAAATGATTTTTAAATAAAAATATTTAAAAGGGACTTGTGGATTTTCAAACATCCTGCGTCTTATTTGTTTAACATTAGAAGATAATATATAATGCCTCACGCTAAAATACCACGGAAAAGTACAAACATAGACATGACGGCTATGTGCGATGTGGCCTTTTTGCTGCTGACCTTCTTTATGCTTGCAACAAAGTTCAAGCCTGAAGAACCGGTAGTTGTAAAAACCCCATCTTCGATCTCGTCTATTCCACTTCCGGATAAAGATATCATGTTGCTGACTGTTGATGCTAAGGGCAGGATATTCTTCGCTATTGATAATAAGCTGAAACGTAAAGCACTGATAGAAGATATCGACGCGGCACGCCAGTTGAAATTGTCTGAAGCAGAAAAGAATTCATTCGCACTTGGTGCATCGGTAGGCGTACCATTGGCACAGATCAAACAATACCTTTCTTCTACTCCTGAGCAGCAGAAAGCAATGGATCTGACTACACCTGGTATACCTGTAGATACAGTTATACATGTGCCTACAAATGAACTGGACTCATGGATAGAAAGCGCGAGGAATACCAATCCTCAGCTCCGTATCTGTATCAAAGCAGATGGAGACGCTTCTTACCCTAATGTTTCTAAGATCATTAAAACACTGGAAGCAGGAAAAATATTCAAGTTCAATCTTATTACTAATCTGAAGTCTATTCCTGCGGGTACCGCTGCTTATGCAGAGGCTAATGCACCAAGGGAAGAAGGTAAGAAATAGTAAAGGGTTGTTATTGTAAACTAACTTTAAAGATCAAAATAATTTGATATGGCAGAATTAGATACCTCGTCCGGCGGGGGGCATAAAAAGGGCCCCGGCGTCAAAAAGGCGAAAAAACTAAGTACTCGTATCGATCTTACACCAATGGTGGACCTTGGCTTTCTGTTGATAACATTCTTCATGTTCACAACAACGCTTGCCAAGCCAAAAACAATGGAGATCAATATGCCGTATAAGGATCCACTGATGAAGGATGAGCACAAGAAC
>CANBQQ010000340.1 GCA_947371715.1 Flavipsychrobacter stenotrophus | reverse complement strand
CAAATTAATTGTCCATCTACATTAAAATATGCTACAAATTCATCCTCCCTGGGATCTTCTCTTGGTATATAGACAAGACCTAGCCCATTAACAAAATCTGTAGAGTAGTTGTACTCGGGCTGCACAACTATTTTTCCTGATGAGTCAATATACCCCCATTTATCTGCAATTTCTATTGGGTATAAGTATTTACTCTTGTTTGGTGAAACTTGCTTACCCATATAATTAAAGCCCCTTGCAACTGGCTGTCCTAAACAGGTTGCAAAATGCAGTAAATAGAGGATTCCAAGGACGAACAATTTCATCTTGAGGACATTAATTACGCGATTAAATACCTTAATATAAGCAAACTCTATTACAGTATTTTCTTACCCCTCATTGCATCTTTCAATGCCGCATCCATAACCCTTTCTGCGTATGGACGGGACACTTCATTGAGTGCTTCGGTTTCATGTTGCACTTTATCTTTATCTTTTGCATCAATGGCATCACGGAGGTTTTGCATGCCGGTCAGTGTCTTGTTCACTTCCTCTTCCGTTAGAATGTCGCGGTGCTTGGTGATGAATTTTTCTGTGGTATCCAGCATCTGTATTGCTTCGGTAGTAGCTTCAGTGAGGGCGCGGAGCTTAATATCATCTTTAGCATGTGTAAGCGAATCTATAAGCATCTGCTCTACCGCTTCATCTGTAAGGCCATATTTAGGCTGTACATCTATGCTGGAAGCTACGCCGCTGCGTAGTTCTGTAGCACTCACTTTCAGAATTCCGTCGGCATCCAGCAGGAAAGTAACTTCTACTTTAGGCAGCCCGGCAGGCATGGCGGGAATTCCCGATAGGTTGAATTCTGCCAGTTTGCGGTTGTCTTGCACCATATCGCGTTCTCCCTGGAATACGGAGATGCGCATACCGCTTTGTCCGTCTTTTTGAGTGGTATATTGACGGCCTGCTTTAGTTGGTATCTTAGAGTTACGGGGAACAAGCACGTCCATCAATCCGCCCATGGTTTCGATACCCAGTGATAGTGGAGTAACATCAAGCAGCAACATTTCTGTGTTGTTACCGGCAAGTATATCCGCCTGCACAGCAGCACCAAGAGCTACTACTTCATCAGGATTGAGTTTGTCATGTACTTCGCGGCCAAAGAATTGCTTTACGCTTTCCTTTACCAATGGCACACGGGTGCTGCCACCTACCATTACTACCGCATCTATCTGACCTACATTCAAGCCTGCATCGCGCAATGCATTAGCGCAGGATGTTATGGTACGGCCTATGAGTGGCTGTATGAGCTCATTAAAATCTTCACGCGTTATACGAACCGCTTTGCCATCTATTGTGCCTTCAAAAACTTCATTGTTAGTGAGGTGCTTTTTAGCTTCTTCGGCGGTTACTCTCATTTGCTGTGCCAGACTTTTGTCTATATGACTACCGAAGCCCAGAGATGAACCATCTACACCGGCATCTTCCTGCCAATAGCGCACCAGCAGGTTGTCCATATCATCGCCACCCAGGTAGGTATCGCCATTGGTAGCCAGCACTTCAAAAATGCCATTGCTGATAGTGAGGATAGAGATATCGAAAGTACCACCACCCAGATCATAAACAGCTATTGTTTTGTCTTCGCCTGCTTTAGCGCCAAGGCCGTATGCCAGGCTGGCGGCTGTAGGTTCGTTGATGATGCGCAATACATCTAGTCCCGCCAGGCGGCCCGCATCGCGAGTAGCCTGCCTCTGTGCATCATTAAAATAAGCAGGAACAGTGATCACTGCTTTAGAAACACTTGTCTTGAGTATGTGCTCCGCACGTTTCTTTAATTCTTTCAAAATAAAAGAAGACAGTTCGATAGGAGAATAGAACTTATCACCCACCTGCACCTTTACCAGTGCATCAGTACCATCGTCTATTACGTTGTAAGCAAAGAAGCCGGCATCGTGGCTCACATCTTTGTAAGATTTGCCCATCAACCTTTTGGCGCTGTATATTGTGCGTTCCGGTTCTTTTACCAGTAGATCTTTTGCCGGATTGCCCACAGTTACATTGCCATACTCATCGAAATGCACAATTGATGGTACGAGAGTGAGCCCGTCTATCTCGCGCAGGGCTATAGGCTCGTGGGTATCGCTTTTTACTATGGCTATAAGGCTGTTGGTGGTACCCAGGTCTATTCCTACTATTATTTCTTCCTGCAACAGGGAGCCTGTTGCTATATTTATGGCTACTTTGCCCATGTTTTCAATTTAGAGGTGCAAAGGTAGGTATTTTCGATAGCTCATTGTCTGAAGCCTTCAATGGTACGATAGGGGGAATCTATGACAATCGCTCAGCATGTTCGACCCTCAAGAGGTGGGCTCGTTACCTACTTACGACTGCATATTGGTTTCTTCGTGCTTTATATCTTCCTTTTTCATCAACTTGTTGGTCCATTTCTGGTCCATGAATGGGCGCTCTATGAGCAGATAGAAGACCGAGGAGATGGCCAGCGCCAATATGCTTAATACAGCCAATTGCAGGAAAAGATTAGGCAGGTACTGATCTGTGAGCTTGAATTTCATAGTGAACCTGCCGAAAATGGAGATGATGGTATAATGTAACAGGTAGATAGAGTAACACATCCCCCCGATTATAGGGACGAATTTGTAACTGAATACCTTTTTTATCGCATTATTCTTCATGATCATATAGTAAAATACACCGATCATTAACGGGAATGCCAGTTGAAGTGCCAGGTAGCTTTTGAATGGCAACAGGCAGATGCACGCAAGTATAGCTACAAACACCGGCACAATAAATTTGCGGTTGAAGAGTTCAGCAAGAGAACCCGAAACGTAGAAGTCCGCCAACAGGATACCTACCATAAAATATTGGATCAAACGGTAAATAGTGAATACCAGGAATTGCGGCATGTAGAAATGCTGGAGTGTTACAATACCTAAAATGCCGGCAATTAAGAGTATTCTCCGCTGCAACATAGGTAACTGCAACGTTTTAAATAATAGCGGCGCAAGGAGGTAGAACTGTATCTCTATCTCAAGAGACCAGGTTACTACAGTAATGATGGGTACCGAGTGGTAAATAAGCCCATGTGTGTAGGTCAATGAGGCAAAGTAATGCTGCAATTGCTGAGTCATTGTAAACCTGCCTGAGTTAACATGCATCAATACCTGCAAAATAAATATTCCTGTGATGGCGAGTATGTAAGGAGGTTCCAGCCTGGTGACCCTGCGCATGTAGTACTTCTTGAGCATGATCTTTTTGCCCGCATTTATGTAATGGTGGGCAAACGGCATACATAGTATAAACCCGCTGAGCACAAAGAATAATTCCACCCCCCGGTCTCCCTTTGATAAAAAAGAATCAATGCCCCATGCCAATTGGTCGCCGGGCACCTTAATGTCAGTTTTTCCCTGAAAATAGCCATGTGCATGAAACAACACTACGAGTATTATGGCCACGAAGCGAATACCGTCTATTTCCGGGAAATAGACCTGATTGCTGGTAATACGCCTGAACTTATTATAGAAATTTTTAAACATGTTTTTGTGGACCAAGTAAGGGCGAAGATAATGCGAGTTTGTATTTAATTAACCATTTAACCATTCCGTAATCAGGTAAAATACATGAACTTTGGGCTAATGTGGTGGAAACTCCATGATTTTTCACCAATTTACACTCAAATCATTATATGATCATGTACGGGGCCAGTGGCCATGGCAAAGTAATACTGGAGATACTGGAAAGCAACAACGATACCGATATTAGGGTGTGGGACGATGCGGTAAAACCTGATATGTGGGAATATCCTGTAGAGAAACCATTGCCACCAGGGTCGCCGATGCCGGGTAAAATGGTGATAAGCATAGGTGTGAATGCCACCAGGAAGAGAGTAGCGGAGCGATTTGCATCTTCAGTAGAATTTGGGACAGCAATACATGCCGATGCATATATATCTAAAAGGGCTACGGTTGATGAAGGAACAGTAGTGATGGCGGGAGTAAGAATAAACCCCGACACAAAAGTGGGTAAACACTGCATAGTGAATACCTGCGCATCGATAGATCATGACTGTCTGCTGGCAGATTTTGTCCATATTTCGCCCAATGCAACACTTAGTGGTGATGTGCATGTGGGTGAAGGCACACACATAGGCAGTGGTGCATCGGTGATACAGGGTATAAGAATAGGCAAGTGGTGCACAATAGGTGCAGGTGCGGCTGTGGTAAGGGATATACCCGACTACGCTACAGCAGTGGGTGTGCCGGCAAAAGTGATAAAAACGAAACAAGTATAAAAAATTATAAAAGAAATGAATCCTAAAATATGGTTGTCATCGCCGCACATGGGCGGAAACGAACAAGCCTTTGTAAAGGAAGCTTTTGATACTAACTGGGTAGC
>CANBQQ010000339.1 GCA_947371715.1 Flavipsychrobacter stenotrophus | reverse complement strand
ACAACTTCATTAAGCTGTTTAAAAAATCAGAAGGCGTTACTCCGGGCATGTACAGGAATAAACTGGCGAGTTAGTGGTGGGAGTAGATAGAAAGAGGATTCACAGCAGACCTCACAGCAGTCGTTGTCAGTGATAGCACCAACAACGCCGATACGTCTAACTTGTTGTTGAGAGATTTGACAACTTTTCAGAAAGTTGTCAAATCTGATGTAAGTGCCCCGAAAAAACCGGGCAGTATCTGATAATCGTGAGGTTAGGCCCTACATCACGGCTATCTACTGTAATATATGCTCCACATTCTTCTTAATGTTCTCTGCAATCTTCTCAAGAGGCAGGTCATTAAATTCAGTACCGAACGGGTCTTCTATTTCTTCAGCGATCATCTCCAGACTGGCTAGTACGTAGAACACAATACCCACTATCGGAATGCTGAAGTAAGTTAATGTAAAGACCAAACCGAAAGGGAGCGTCATGATGTAAAGGAAAATGAACTTTTTAATGAACGTGCTGTACGAGTATGGTATTGGTGTATTCTTGATACGCTCACAGGCACCACATACATCAAGAAACGACTGGAACTCGGCATTTAAAATAATGGTCTGATCTCCCGTCAAGGTACCTTCATTATACATCAGGTTGAGCTTTGAAGCCATTACCGACGCTATCTGGTTAGGCACATGCTTGGTATGATCTAGGTCGGGGATCTCAGGATGTGGATCACTATCCAGTTCCAGCCGCGTGGTTTCAGCCCGCAGGTGCAGATACAATGCATGAGCAAACATCGGGATGATCTTTTTAAAGAAAGCTCGGTCTTTCTCATTGCCACGTGGCAGCATGGCATTCATTTTCACAGCCAGGTTGCGACTGTTATTAACCAGTCCGCCCCACAACTTGCGACCTTCCCACCACCTGTCATAGGCTGTATTGGTGCGGAAGACCATCAATAAACTGATAATAGCCCCCAGTAACGTATGCAAAGTAAGAATACTCTTAAATGGAGGAACATCGTGCAGGTGAAGCGTAGTGATCATTATAAAGTAGACAATGGCCGTATACACGCATACAGCCACTATGTATGGCAGCAACCTGCTGAAAGTATCAGCCTTACGAAGCTCGAAAATATTGATCAGGTTACCCTTCTTGCCTATTGTTATCATGTGAGGTGTAAAATACTAAAAACAGGGAAATAGACAATGAATGTTACAGACAGTTCATGCAAAGCCTGCATGGTGGTAGCTGTTCTTTACCCTGTAATTTTGAAAATATCAATTGCCACAACCGTCAGGTCAATACTATCTAGCTTAGGCGCTAATTGCATGTCATGATGCCGAAGGCATCATATGTCTATAGTAAAAGTATACAAGAAAGTGGTCGATGCCGTAGGTATCGCATGTCTGTACAAGCAAACTCCCCTTAACTAAATGACATAAACCCTCAAGTCGTGGCAATTGGTAATACTACATCGGTTACAACCTTTTTATTCAGTAACTTTTATAGGATGCTTGTGCTCATCTATCGCCACAAACGTGAAAGTGCCGGTGATAGCCTTCTGCCTTACAAAAGAATACATCTCCTCTATGTATATCTCCACCAGCACCTTCAGACTGGTATTACCTACGTGCTCTACGGTACCCACCAATTCTATAATGGTACCTGCCGGTATAGGCTTTTTAAAGTCTATCTTATCCGAACTCACTGTTACCATACGCTTACGGGCAAACCTCGTGGCCGTTATAAACGCCACCTCATCCATCAGCAACATGGCGGTGCCACCAAATAAAGTGTCGTAGTGATTGGTGGTATTAGGAAATACCGCTTTAAAAATGCGCGTTTCAGATGCTGCTTTTCTTTCTGCTACTGTCATGGTTATATATTAGGGGTGAAAATTGTTTCCGTTATTTATAGTTTTATCTGCTCCTGTTGCAATTCCAACAGACACTTGCGACAAAGGCAATCATTGAAGGCCTTGGCAATGTGCTCCTTCTGAGTATCCATAAATACAATCCCGTTACACTGACAATTCAGTATATCATAAGCGTTGCATTCAAATACGGTATTACAACGGGGGCAATGTTTGTTCTCCATCAGTACTGTATTGTCAACAACAAACGCCTTGCAGAAAATTGGAGGTAGGATAAAACATGCATACTATCCCGGGCGGGATAACGCACTATCTTATGACTACTGCCTTTTTTCGCGAAAGCATATGTCTGGTATAAATTGGCAAGTATCTGGCTTGTTACATAAGTAACTTACAGTTGCGCGACAGCCCGTGAATTGCACACGGTTCCTTGTGTAGCAAAGGTAGGGAGATAACTGTTCTTTTCATCACGCATCCAGCTTTTCCTTTAATCCTATAAATCATGGCTCAGACAAAATAATTTTAACATACATATTAACCTCGTTCATCCACTACCCCATTAGGTCATTGCCCCATTATCATTTACCTTTGCCACCTGTAAAATGGAATTTGAATTACAAGCGCAGGATAGCGCATCATCGGCCCGCGCGGGCAAAATGACTACCGCCCATGGCGAGATAGAGACACCTATATTTATGCCGGTAGGCACTGTGGGCAGCGTAAAAGCAGTTACACATGAGCAGTTAATAAAGGAAGTAAAGGCCGAGATCATTCTCGGAAACACTTATCACCTATACCTCCGCCCCGGCACCGAGGTGCTTAAAGCAGCAGGCGGACTACACAAATTTGCCGGCTGGCCGCGCCCTATCCTTACCGATAGCGGAGGGTACCAGGTTTTTTCACTGGCAGCCAATCGTAAGATAAAGGAAGAAGGTGTGGTTTTCCAGTCACATATTGATGGTTCACGCCACCTGTTCACGCCCGAGAATGTTGTGGATACACAACGTGCTATAGGTGCTGACATCATTATGGCTTTCGATGAATGCCCACCTTACCCCTCAGAATATACCTATGCCAAAAACTCAATGGAGCTTACCCATAGGTGGCTGGCACGTTGCGTAAAGCATATGTCTGATACCGAGCCTTTGTATGGCTATGATCAGGCACTCTTCCCTATCGTTCAGGGCAGTACGTACAGAGACCTGAGAAAAATATCAGCTGAATTTATAGCATCTATGGGTGCCGATGGTAACGCTATTGGCGGCCTTTCAGTAGGCGAACCTGAAGAAATGATGTACGAACTGTGTGCACTTACCTGCGAATACCTGCCACAAGACAAACCCCGCTACCTCATGGGTGTGGGCACTCCATGGAATATCCTCGAGAACATTTCTCTGGGTGTGGATATGTTCGACTGCGTAATGCCAACTCGTAATGGCCGTAACGGAATGTTGTTCACATCAAAGGGTGTGGTCAATATCCGCAACAAAAAGTGGGCTACCGATTTCAGCGTCATAGACGATGGTATCGATTGTTACACCAGCAACTACTATAGCAAGGGATACCTGCGTCACCTGTTCATAGCCGGCGAGATACTGGCTATGCAGATTGCTAGTATACACAACCTCGCTTTTTACCTGCATCTGGTTAAACAAGCCCGCGAGCACATCATTGCCGGCGACTTTACCTCGTGGAAAAACGAAATGATACCTTTACTAAAAACAAGACTTTAAAAACTAATAAATCCATTTTCTATTGTCATGGTAAGCTTGTCATGGTGAGCTTTTCGCCGAACCACGAACCACGACAATAGAAAAAGACGAACAGATACCGAATGATCAAAAAACTGGATTGGTACATAATACAGAAGTTCTTAACGACCTTCTTTTTCGCCATCATGATATTGGTGGTGATCTCCTGTGTTATCGACTATTCAGAAAAGGTAGACAATATCGTACAGAAGAAGGCCCCTTTTATGGTGGTGCTCAACTACTATAAGAATTTTATACCGCACATCACCGCCCTGCTTTTTCACCTGTTCATATTTATAGCCACCATCTTCTTTACATCTAAGATGGCCTATAAGTCAGAGATCATAGCCATCCTCTCTTCAGGCGTTTCTTTTCAGCGGTTCCTCAGGCCATACCTTATTGGCGCCAGCTTTTTGTGCGCCATCTCATTGGCAGCCAATCACTGGATCATTCCCCTGGCCAATAAGCAGCGGGTTGCTTTTGAAGACAAGTACATCAACGATGGCAACTATGCCATACCGGGGGAGAACGTACACCTGGCCTATGCCAAAGACGCATATGTGTATATCAAGAACTTCAACTTCACCAGTGGCAAAGGCAATGGTTTTACAGCCGAAAAAATGAAGGGCACATTACTGCTGGAGAAAATGATGGCAGAGGATGTGTCTTATGACAGCATTAAACAAACCTGGCACCTGCACAATATTATCGTCAGGAGAAATGACACCTTGCAGGAAACAGTTACCAAACTAGATGATATCTATATCAACTACCCTTTCAA
>CANBQQ010000338.1 GCA_947371715.1 Flavipsychrobacter stenotrophus | reverse complement strand
GAAACTTTACAGATCACTCCTAAAAAAAAACAGCTATTCATAGGTATTCCTAAAGAGACCTCTTTCCAGGAAAACAGGGTACCGCTGACACCGGAGGGCGTATCGGTACTCATTAACCAGGGACATGATATAGCGGTGGAACATGGCGCGGGAGAAGGTTCTTTTTACTTCGATAATGATTACAGCGAGGTAGGTGCACGAATAGTGTATGACAAGGCCGAATTGTATAAGGCAACCACAATACTCAAATCCGCGCCTATCTCAGAAGAGGAAGCGGGTTTGCTGCAGGTTAACCAGGTAGTTATATCGCCTATTCATATGCCCATGCTCAAGACCGGGCTCCTGGAACAACTGATATCCAAGAAAATAATAGCCATCGCATTTGAGTCTATAATGGATGATAATGGCAGTTTCCCTATTGTGCGCTCCATGAGTGAGATAGCGGGTAACTATGCCATACTCACCGCGGCCCGCTACCTGGGTAATACCGACAATGGCAAGGGCGTATTGCTGGGAGGTATCTCAGGCGTACCGCCGGCCAGGGTCTTGATCATCGGTGCGGGTATAGTTGCTGAGTTTGCTGCTCGTGCTGCATTCGGACTCGGTGCATCAGTCAAGATCTTCGACAACTCTATTTACCGCCTTATGAAGTTGCAGAACAACATCGGCAGGCGTTGTTTTACCTCAGTAATAGACCCTGTAACACTGGCAGAGGAATTAAGAAATGCAGACGTAGCCATAGGTGCGCTGAAGCCAATTAATGGTGTTACACCAATGGTGGTATCTGAGCAGATGGTAAGCAACATGAAGGCCGGCTCTGTGATCATAGATGTAAGTATAGACCGCGGTGGTTGCTTTGAAACATCGCGCGTTACCAGCCATGAAAGGCCTGTGTATAAGAAATACGATGTGATCCATTATTGCGTTCCTAACATCGCATCTGGCGTGTCCCGCACCGCATCGCGTGCTATCAGCAATGTATTGATGCCTATCTTGCAACAGTGTGCTGATACAGGTGGTGTTGAAGAGGTAATACAGACCCGCAACGGTATCCGCAACGGTGTTTATCTATACAAGGGCTGCGTAACCAATGCGCCTATAGCCAAGAAATTCGGCTTCAAATACACCGATCTGGATCTATTATTTACAGGTCAGTTCTAATTACTTGAATCAGATCATCCGGATTTAATCAAGAATAAGTACCAGATCACTTATCGGCCACGGCATCCACAATATCCATGGTTACAGACGAGGCGTCTTTTACATGGCTAACTTTTATCTTAAAGTCAACAGATGAACCCGGCTTAGCCACATCATCAAGTGTATGTTTCTGCTTATCGACTGTTGAGCCGTCGCTATTAAGAAACGTAAGTTGTATTTCTATGTTCTTATAACTGGTCAATGTCGCATGATTAGCCACCTCGCCTTCTATCACTTCCTGGCTCACCAGGTTGCGCCTGTGTGAACCGGATATCTTCAGGAACTTCAGCGGGCTCTCTTTTTCCATATCTGCCATTGACGCCTTTTTCTCCTCGTACTTAGTACTTGGGCGCTGGTTATTGGCAGAGTTGCAGCTAACGGACAAGGTACATATTACGAGGGCTGTGATGGCGTACTTCATAGTCTTCATTTGTGTATCAAACATAATACATATTTATAAACAGCACAAAGATACACGACCAAAACAAAATAAAGCCACCTGCCCACTGGGGGCAAGTGACATTTTATACAACACACCTATTCTACTTACTTCTTCATCACTGCTTTTGTTTCCTTTGTAGTTTTTACCACTTTACTCTTGTGCGTTGTAGTGCGCGTTTTTGTGCCCTTTTCGGTTGTTTTTAATTCTACGGATTTTGTATCGGTCTCCATCTTTGTCTGCTTCTTGGCTACAGTAGTGTTGGGAGACTGTTGCATTTCAGTTTTAGAGACCTTCTTGGTTTTAATTACATTCTGAGCATTTGCCATTGTGGTTGTCAATAATGCGCCTACCATTGTGGCCGCTACGATGATCTTTTTCATAAACGTTATTTGATTTGTTAGGTGTATTTCACAATCCGTGCCACATTTCATTTTGTAAAAGTTAAAGAAAATCAAATAGTTGTAAGTGGTAAGCCCAAAGTGCTGCATATGTTAATCAGGCCATGGCAAGTAAAGATCTCTGATCAATAAGACGCGCCTTTCTACCTTATACGTTCGACTTAGTACTATAAGTGAGAGTGATAAAGCGATTTTTCCCTATCTTGACTAAAATTTCCATCAATGGCTGATGCTCAGGACATAAAATCAACGTCTTCTAATTCGGGGGCGCTATCAACCTTAGTTACCGTATTCTTTTTCTGGGGCTTTATTGCCGCCGGCAACGGAGTGTTCATTCCTTTTTGTAAGCACTACTTCCATCTCGATCAGTTCCAGTCTCAGCTGATAGATTTTGCATTTTACTTTGCTTATTATCTCGGTGCCTTGGTGCTGTATATTATATCCTACATTTTACAAAGAGAGATAGTAGGGCGATGGGGATATAAGAATAGTATTGTCTACGGTCTTTTGTTTTCAGCCATAGGCGCAGTGATGATGATCGTAGCTGTTAACGCCAACACCTTCCCCGGCATGCTGGGCGGGCTGTTTGTAGTAGCTCTTGGTTTTTCATTACAGCAAACAGCCGCCAATCCATTTGCTGCATTGCTGGGTTCTCCTGAGACAGGTGCGCAGCGTATAACATTGGGTGGTGGTATCAATTCATTCGGCACGGCTATAGGCCCTATTGTAGTAGCACTGGCCTTGTTTGGCGCTACAAAAGCCAATGACGCCCAGATACAATCTCTGGGTCTGGACAAGGTATCTGTACTATATGCCTGCGTAGCTGCATTGTTTGTAATAGCCGCAGGTTTATTCTTCTTTTCCAAAAAGCTACCTGAGCGCAAGTATGATGATATTACTGAACGTTCGCCTAAAGCACTGATGGCATTGCTGGTGATGACTGCATTGTTGATAGGCATCTTTGTAATGGTGTTTAAGAGTTATGCTGTTGTTACTACTGATGCAACTCTTCTTGCTGAGGTAGAAGATACCCGTGTTAAACTGGCACTGGCAGGGCTTGGCGTTATCCTTGCTACTTTGTTTGTATCACTACTCAGCGCTAAGAAAAATGCAACGGGTTGGGGCGCTATGAAGTACCCGCAGCTGGTGCTCGGCATGCTGGCTATATTTACTTACGTAGGTGTTGAGGTGACCATACAAAGCAATATGGGTGCACTATTAGAGCAGCCTGCATTTGGCGGTTATACATCGGCACAGATAGCACCCTTCATTTCCATGTACTGGGGTAGCTTGATGATAGGCCGCTGGACAGGTTCCATTAAAATATTTGAGCCATCTAAACCCATGAATACGCTCTTATTATTCTTGGTGCCTTTGGTGGCATTTGGAGTGGTATTGTTGGTGAATTCCATTGCTCAAAACGATGTGAGTGCATTGTATGGCTACGTGGTTTGTATAATGATACAGGGCATTGCATTCTATATCAGTAAGGACAAACCGGCACGTACTTTAATGATATTCTCGCTACTCGGAGTAGGCAGCATGCTGTTTGGCATTGCCACTACGGGTACTACAGCTATCTATGCCTTTATGAGCGGCGGACTTTTCTGCTCTATCATGTGGCCATGTATCTTCGCTTTGGCTATTGCAGGGCTGGGCAAGCTTACCGCACAAGGCTCTGCATTCTTAGTAATGATGATATTGGGTGGCGCTATAATACCGCCTATACAAGGTAAACTGGCAGATATGCCTTCCATTGGTATCCACCAGTCTTACTGGATACCGGTGATAGGATTTGCATATCTGGCGTGGTATGGTTTCGGCGTACGCCGTATGTTACAAAAACAAGGAATAGATTATGACGCAAGCACTGGCGCTGGGCATTGATATCGGCGGAACAAACACAGCATTTGGAGTGGTAAACAGGCGGGGAGAGATCGTAACCAAGGGCAGCATGTCTACCCGCGGACATGAAACGCCGCACCATTATATAGTCGCTCTGCAGCAAGCCCTGCAACCTGTTATTGAGCAGGCCGGCAGAGATAATTTTGTTGGCGCAGGCATAGGAGCTCCCAACGGCAACTTTTATACAGGCGACATAGTATTTGCACCCAACCTGCCATGGGAAGGGGTGATACCGATGGCCAAAATGGTATCGGATGCCCTGCATATGAAGGCAGTACTGACCAATGATGCCAATGCTGCCGCTGTGGGTGAAATGACCTATGGCGCGGCCAAGGGCCTTAAAGATTTTATACTGGTAACGCTGGGCACAGGCCTGGGCAGCGGTTTTGTAGCTAATGGCGAACTGATCTATGGTCATGATGGATTTGCGGGTGAATTAGGTCATGTAATAGC
>CANBQQ010000337.1 GCA_947371715.1 Flavipsychrobacter stenotrophus | reverse complement strand
ATTGACTACGTTAGTAGGTGACTATACAAGCGGATTCAGCGGTAATGGCTGCGAAGCGATCACCTGCCAGTTGCAGGCTCCCGGAGCGTTAGCTATGGATAAAGACGGCAACTTATACATTGCCGACTGCGACAATAACAGTGTAAGGAAAGTAGATACCAAGGGATTCATCTACGCATTTGCGGGTAATGGCTTTGGTGCGGGTACGGGAACCGGTGGTTATAGTGGAGACGGCGGCAAGGCTACATCTGCAAAATTGAACCAACCTACCGGTATTGCATTTGACAAAGACGGGAACCTATTTATATCCGATTGTTTTAACCACAGCATCCGTAAGGTAAATAAGCAAGGCATTATCAGCACTGTTGCAGGTACCGGTGTTTCGGGTTATAACGGCGAAGGTGCCGCTGCCACCAGATCACAACTAAGCTATCCGTCGGCTATTGCTGTAGACGGTAAAGGAAATATTTTCATTGCTGACAATGGCAATTTCAGGATACGCAAAGTAGATGCATCTGGTACTATTGCTACCATAACGGGTAATGGCACACAAGGGGCATCAGGGGATAGTGGAATAGCAGGAAATGCTATGATCGGCAAGACCACATTCCTTACATTCGGTACTGCGGGTGAGTTGTACTTCGGAGACTACCAGGAAAACAAGATCAGAGTAATAGCTGAAACAAGAGCGGACAATATCACTAACGTGCCAGCCTGTAAGGCTTCGGGTAATCATGTTGCTGCCGGATCAACGTCTGCCTCTGTGGGAGGTAGTGTACAGTAAGCGCTGTCTACAAACAAGAAAGTAATATAGCACAGGCCTTTTCTATTTCCTCTTCAGTAATGGTAAGTGGTGGTGCTATGCGAATACATCCCGGTGCAAACAGGAACCAATCGGAGAATAGCCCCTTGTCCAGGCAGCGATGTAATGTTTCCTGAACATGCTCAGCATTATCCAGATCAACAGCCATAAGCAATCCGGCGCTTCTTACTTCTTTTATAGCAGGGTGTTTCAGCAGGGAAAGAAACAGTTGCTCTTTATTAGCTACCTGCTCCACAATATGTTCATCATCGAGTGCCTGCAAGCCGGCCATACCTGCGGCGCAACATACCGGATGTCCACCAAAGGTGCTGATATGTCCCAGCACAGGATCTGCGCTCAATGATGTCATGATCTTGTGGGAAGAAATAAACGCACCCAATGGCATTCCACCACCCAGTGCCTTACCCAGCAAAACAACATCAGGTATTACATTGTAGTGTTCAAAACTCCATAACTTACCTGTTCGGCCAAACCCGCATTGTATCTCATCAAATATCAGTAGTGCGCTCATCTCAGTGCACTTTGCACGCAATCTCTGCAGCCAGTTGTCTTTTGGTGTAATTACCCCGGCTTCGGCTTGTATGGTCTCCACTATCACGCACGATGTCTGCTCGTTGATAGCATTGATCAGTTCGTCAGAATTATAGTCATAGTGCCATATACCAGGTAACAATGGGCGAAATGCATTGCGCCAGTATTCATCGCCCATTACGCTGAGTGCGCCTATGGTATGGCCATGGTAGCTATTGTTGCAACAGATCACATCAGTGCGGCCGGTATATCTTCTGGCAAGTTTCAGTGCGCCATCTGTAGCCTCTGATCCTGAATTGGTGAAGTAAACACAATCAAGATCTGCGGGAAGATGAGCTGCAAGCGCCTGCGCATATTTTACCTGTGGGCTCTGCACCAATTCTCCATACACCATTATGTGCAGGTACTGCTGTGATTGATCTTGTATAGCTTTCACTACGGCCGGGTGGCAGTGGCCAATATTACATACGCTGATGCCGCCAATAATATCAAGGTATGCCTTGCCATCAACGCCATACAGGTAATTGCCTGATGCTGATGTGATCTCCAACCCTACAGGTGCAGGTGATGTTGGTGCAAGGTGCTGCTGAAATAATTGACGGTTGTTCATTACTATGCGGGTATTATTTTTAATTCTCTGGCTTTATTCATCAACAGCTCGTGGGCTGCTTCGTAGGTATTGGGGATCACGCCATCTAATATAGCCTCTCTGATCGTTGTCTTGAGTATGCCTACTTCCCGCGAGGGTGTAAGATCAAACAGAGCCATGATCTCGTCTCCGGATATAGGTGGCTGCCAGTTTCTTACTTTGTCACTTTCTTCAACAGCTATAAGCCTTTCTTTCACCAGCTCAAAGTTGGCGAGGTAGCGTTTTACTTTCGCCTGGTTTTTAGAAGTGATGTCGCTTTCGCATAAGATCATCAGATCTTCCAGGTCTTCACCGGCATCAAACAGCAACCTGCGCATGGCAGAGTCTGTAATATCTTCTTTGGTAAGGCTTATAGGGCGCAGATGTAATGCTACCAGTTTGGCTACATACTTCATCTTTTCATTCAGCGGCAATTTCAGCTGCTTGAATATTTTGGGGGTCATGCGTTCACCTACCACCTCATGGCCATGAAATGTCCATCCATGTCCTTCTTCAAAGCGCTTGGTAGCAGGTTTGCCTATATCGTGCAGGAGGGCAGCCCAGCGCAACCACAGGTCATCACTTTTTGCCGCTGTGTTATCTATTACCTGTAGGGTGTGGTAAAAATTATCTTTATGTCCTTTACCTTCTATTATCTCTACACCAGATAGTGCGACCATCTGTGGGAAGAAATGCTGGAGCAATCCGCTTCGGTATAACAGGTCCAGTCCTATAGAGGGCTTGGGAGCCGCCATGATCTTATTCAGTTCGTCGGTAATTCTTTCCTGCGAGATGATCTTGATTCTTTCCGCATTGCGGGAAATGGATATGAATGCCTCAGGCAGAATGTCAAAGTTGAGCTGTGTGGCAAAACGTATGGCACGCATCATGCGCAAAGGATCATCAGAGAACGTGACATCCGGACCCAATGGCGTCCTGATCAGTTTATTCTTCAGGTCTTCAAGTCCATTGAAAGGATCGGTCAGTTTCCCATAGTCTTCTGCGTTAAGGCTTATGGCCATCGCATTGATGGTAAAGTCGCGCCTCAGTTGATCGTCTTCTATAGTTCCTGCTTCTACATCAGGCTTTCTCGATTCTGCCCTGTATGATTCTTTGCGCGCGCCTACAAACTCCACATCAAAATCGTGATACCTGAAATGAGCTGTTCCGAAATTCTTAAAGAAGTTGACCTGCGGCCTTGGGTGCAGCAGATCTGCAACAGCATGTGCCAGAGCTATTCCATCTCCCGTACATACTATATCTGCATCCTTAGTAGGTCTCCCCAATAGTTTATCGCGCACGAAGCCCCCTATAAGGTAGCAACTGATGTTCATTCCTGTTGCTGCCTTACTCACCGTATCAAAGATGCTTTGTTCTTCGGCAGTGCAAACAATTTCCATATGGCAGCAAAGCTATGATACACATGGCAGATATAGAAGACGTGGCAATTGTTTAGCTAAGATTATTTGTGGGGGAAAACCCTGAATATGGGGAAGGAAGATCGTGTAGGGGCAAAAAAATAAGACCTCAGAGAACTGAAGTCTTATTTACACCTTATGAAAAATATACCCGATATAAATTTCGGTAAAAGTTTTGAAATAAAAAACAAATATTTATTATTTTTTGGTAAAAGATTTTAGGGCAGGCACAAAAAAAATAAGACTCCAGAGAACTGAAGCCTTATTTACACCTTATGAAAAATATACCCGATATAAATGTCGAACTATTTTTTGAAATACCAAGCGTTTATTTGTTAATTTTTATTTTTCCTAAAAATAATGTTAAAGAGACAATTTATGGATATTTAGGTACGCATATTGTATTACAGATAGTATGAAAAGGCTAATAGTATTGATAATGAGTGTGTTAGGGTTTAGTTATGGTGATTTGTACGCACAATCGTCATCGCCGGTAGATACTTTGTATGCCGGACAGTTGCAGGAGGTGAGTATAAAGAGCAGGTGGACCAATGACACGGAAAGGTATCACTACAACCAAAAGAAGTTTTATGTAAAGACAGTTTTGCCTTATGTCAATGCAGCGACTGCTTTATTTAAAGAGATAAATGCTAAGGAGGAAGATCCAAATGTGTCCAGACATGAGCTGAAAAAGTTTATAGCGGAAAAGCAAAGCGAGATGAAGAACCAGTTTGAGGATAAGGTAAAATCTTTGAATGTGACACAGGGTGCGCTGTTAGTTAAACTGATAGCCAGGCAGACCAACCTGAATATTTATAAGATCGTAGGGGAAGTTAAGAATCCGCTTACAGCTGTAAAATGGCAGTCCTGGGCATTGGTTAACGGTATGAACCTCAACAGAAAATACCATCCTGAAGAAGAGGTTGACCTGGAGAATATTATGTACGAACTGGGGTATCCGTTGCCACAGAGTTATGCCGCTAACTAATTGCTGTTACTTATTCCTTTCATATAGTACCGTCCGCTT
>CANBQQ010000336.1 GCA_947371715.1 Flavipsychrobacter stenotrophus | reverse complement strand
TCCATTTGGGTACGAAATGCTGGTATTGTTTGCCACAGTGCTGTCGGGGGAATTCCCTACTACACCATTACCCGCAACGGTGGTGATAATTGTAGTTTGAGCAAAAATGGAAGTGGCGAAAATGGTCAACGTAAGTAGCGCTGAGAGCGTTAATGTTCTTTTCATAAAGGAGGTTTGAGGTTAAAAAATGTATTGCTATCAGATAGACGTAATTGTAATTATAAATCTTTGGTTAAAGAAGAATTATTTATTTCATTCCCTTTTTTAACCTTATTGCTACACCTATATGCTTCACGTTGTATGTCCAGGTTTTGAGGATGATGGACATACACAAGCCTTCGAGTTCTGAGATGATGCCCAGGGTCAACGCTATGGGCATAAACGGCATAGCTACCCCGAATCCCATTATGGCAATAGTAGCGATAAGTAGTGCTACGCCAAATATTTTAGCACTGCGGGCGTGATAGCTGGCTCCTCGTCTGAATTTGTACAGGTCGTAGATGTACCTTACAGCTTCCAGTCCCAGAATACCGTAAATACCCCATGCGTAGGTGGCAAATTTTGCGGGGTAGGCTAAGTACATACCTGCCAGTACGCCCAGAAAGAAGATAGTATCTGCTATGCTGTCCCATTGCCTGACAGCCGCAGTTTCTACGCCATATTTACGGGCTAGTACACCATCATAATAGTCGGTAGCGGCAGCAATAGCTAACAGCAGAATATAAGGCCAGCCGAGCAGGTTGTGATTGGCCATAAATATAGCGGGAATGGTCAATGCAAACCGCAGGTATATAAGCAGCCAGGGCAGGTGTTTCATTTAATGAAAGTAATAATATCCTGCTGATGTTTTATCTGTTATCTTACAACCAATATTGAATAGTATGGATGAGGATATAGAACTGGCAATTGAGTCGGCTGATGGGGTAATAGATTGCAGGCTGGAACCAAAGAGGAATGGGGATACAGATGAATTGTATTACAGCGTTACGGTATTGTATCCGGATATGGTGAGTGGTTTCTTCAGGTCTGAGATCTATTGTTATGACCTGGTGCGCGTGGGTGGGGTATATGTGTTTGGTAGCGTGGTGGAGGAAAAGATAAAGGTGCTGGAGGGGAAGCTGGGGGAGGCTGTGAGGAAGGGGAGGTGATGTGGGGGTGTCTGAATCAGGATGGTCAGGATTTTAGGACAAGGAGGATAAATACGTCAGTATCGCTAGTTTATTCAGCAATCTGAAGATTGCCTACCGATCGAGCCCCGAAATGAATGGGGTAAACGGCATCTGAAGACTGACGATCAACGCGTTTACGACCAGAGTGCACATCTCAAAGAAGTTCGTCCCGATGGTCGTCGGTCAGAGACCGACAACGGGCGTTTGATATGGTAATTGAGCCATTAAGCCATTGTGCCATTTATGACGTTTCCACCTTACTGCATAGCTGAGGTAAAAGTTGAAATCGAAGGCGGAGGTTTTGTCGCCGCGGCCATAGCCGGCGACATAGAGCGGGGAGAGGTCGTTGAAGGATTTGCCGTTGAGCAAGAATTTACCGCGGATGTTCCAGCCGGCCATAAGGCCTTTGTACAGTTCTACACGTACGCCTGCTGTTAGCTCCATCCAATAGGCATTAAAGCTTTTGCCGGCAAGGCTACCTGTGTTATTACCCCATAGAGAGTCTATTACTGTATAGGTGGCCGCACTGCGATCTATTCCGGCTGTTGCCAGGCGCAGGCCCATAAAGAGGCCGCCCCAGTCTTTAGCGTCCTGCCGTGGGAAAAGGTACTTATTAAAGCCTGCCCTAAAAAAGTAATTGGAAGTGTTGTATTTAAGATCGGCATAGGTAACTGTAGATGTGCCCCAGCCACCTTCGGCAGCAAGGTATAGTTCGTTTTTCAGGTAGTAATCAGCTGCAAATTCATAGCCGTATTTGTCGGTAGAATAGGCATTGATAACCGGGCGCAGAATGTCTATTCCAATAGTTAGCTGGTGGCTGCCCAATTCTATTTTAGGTGCTTTAGGTGTGTCAATAACGGCAGAGTCGGCCGGTACCTTAGGCATGGTGTCTATGGCTGCTACCTGTGCTTTAGCGTTAATGGCTCCGAAGAGCAGGAAGCTAAAAACCAGGATGCATGTATATCTTAAGGTGCTTTGTATTGACATCGTTGGTGACACTGGTATTGGTGATGATAACTGAATCTACGTGGTTTTTGGTGGTATGTACCGAGTCTATTGCATAAAAATCTGTATAGCCACAGGCATTGGATAAGAACTGCAATTTGCGCTTGTAATAAAAGCTCATTGTATCAAAGCTGGCAGCGGTCAAAAGAGATGCTGAATCGGCCAATACCAGCCATTTGCAGGAGTCTGCAACGGGTGACAGTGAAATGGTAAAGTAAGCTGATGGCGAAGTATAGATCACTGACCTGTTGCCACTATCTGTTACAGCAGTAAAGATGGCTTTAGGCAGACCTGTATCTGAGAAGCTATTCAGCGCGATGGCACTATCTGCGGCAAAGTGTACGAACCTTAAATTAAGGCTTGCTATCTTAGGCGTAAGGCATGGCTGTCGCTCTTGCGTACAGGCCATGAATACCGACCCGATAAGCAGGATGCCTAATAACCGCAACCCGCTCCTGTAAAGGGAAGCGGGTGTGCGGAATAAGTATTGAATGATCTGATTAATCATTGAGTGTATTCAGTATTTTGTCTATTTCGCCTATCACATTGTCCAGCTGGCGGGTCATGTGCTCCTTGTCTTCGGCAGTTATGTTGGTATTGCCCAACTGCACACTTACCATACCATTGTCCAGCGATGTTACCTTCTTGTTCAGCTTTTGTATCACTTTGTTTTGTCCCTCAATGGTGGCGCGCAGGCGTGCATTGTCGGCCTGTACGGCAGCATACTTTTTTATCAGTGCATCCAGCTTGGTGCTCAGTAGGTCCAGTGCCTCCATTTAAGATCTTATTTGTGCGTTAAGCTTGTTGGTATAAACATCTATCAATTGCTTCATCACCTGCTCTATCTCTGCATCGGTAAGTGTACGATCCTGCAGTTGGAACGTGTAAGAAAGTGCATAAGACTTCTTGCCTGCGCCCAGCTTTTCGTTTTCAAATACGTCAAACAATCCGAAGCTCTGTAATGAGTCTATCTTCAGTTTTTCAGTTTCATCCTGCACCTGCTTGTAGGTTACTTCCTTGTCCAATACAATGGCCAGATCGCGGGCTACTGCCGGGAACTTAGGTACTTCTGCATACTTTATCTTGTGCGCTGCCATAGCCTTTGTCCAGGTGTCCCAATGAATATCGGCAAAGAATACATCCTGCTTTACGTCCATCTGCTTTAGTTTGGCGGCAGACACACGGGTCATGGTGCAGAGAATGTTGTTCTTCCACTTCCAGGTGGTTTCCAGTGTGTCGCTGTTTTCAGCAGGGTAGGAAAGGGTGGTATTAGTAATGCCGCTATAAGCCAGCATATTACCTATCATACCCTTCATGTAGTAGGCATCAGCCTTTTGGGCTTTCTGGTTCCACTGTGCTGTTTTTACATTGCCGGTTATCCATATACCCAGGCGTTGCTCCTGTATATACTTGGCTTCACCACCGTGGTGGTATACATTGCCAAATTCAAACAGGCTCAGATCATGACTCTTGCGGTTGCAATTGTATTCTATTACCTCCAGTCCGCTTTCCAGCATACTCGGGCGCATTACGTCCAGCTCAGCACTCAGGCTGTTGATCATACGTACCAGGTTTTCCTGGTTAGGGTAGTACTTGCTGTTGACGATAGAGTTGGTAACGATTTCCTGTACACCCATGCCACACAACAGTTCGGCCATGCGCTCCTTTTGCTGCCTGTCTCCCGGCAAAGCCTTTGTGAGGGCTATGTTGAGGCGGCCTGTAAGTTGTACGTTATCCAGTCCATCTATGCGGAGTATCTCTTCTACTATGTCTGCAGGTTGAGATACATCGGGTTTGTTAGAAGGTACTTGCAGTGTAAGTCCATCGGCAGTTTCGGCAATGATCACAAACCCTAATGCCGTTAGTGTTTCCTTTGTTGCCGCCGGTGTATATTCCTTGCCGCTCAGCTTGTGTATGTAGCTATAAGTTATAGTTACTTCAACAGGCTGTAATGCAGTTGGGTAAAGATCTGTAACCTCGCTGGCTATTGCTCCACCTGCTATGTCTACGATCATTGCAGCAGCACGCAGCAGAGCCGGTAATACGTTATTAATGTCCACACCCTTCTCAAAGTGAGTCGCTGCATCAGTGCGCAGGCCGAAGTGGGTGCTGGTGATGCGGATATGTCTTGAGTCGAAATAAGCACTTTCGAGGAATACATTAGTTGTGGCGTCGGAGATGCCACTATATGCGCCACCAAATACGCCGCCAATACCCAATTGGCCGTTGGTGTCACAAATCATAAGATCTGTAGAGCGCAT
>CANBQQ010000335.1 GCA_947371715.1 Flavipsychrobacter stenotrophus | reverse complement strand
TGGCATTCCTCAACACCATACATAGTTTAGTCACCTCCGAACCGCTTACTACTTATGCAGCAGCTAACTGATGAACAGGTTGATATCATCCTGGAACGTATAAACCTGGATGGTACCATTGATCCCGGCCTGCAGCAGGGATTACTTGACCACTATTGTTGTTTCATAGAAGAAGCGATGGATGCCCAACGCACCGATTTCGAAGCTGCCTACCAGCAAGCGTTTATGGCCATAACGCCCAATGGCAGCCACGAGATACAGGAGGAGCTATTTTTTCTCTTAACCTTTAAAAAACAAACTAACATGAAAAGAGTCATCTATGGAACCGGCTTCCTCGCCGCATTCCTCATTTCAATGGGTCTTATGTTCAAGATCTTCCATTGGCCCGGTGCAAGTGGTATGCTATTCTCCGGCTTCGGCGCATTGATCATAACCCTTACAGCCATATTGGCCAACTCTGTCAGGTATATGAAGAACTATGCGGCTGACTATAAAGTACGGGTGATAGCCGGCTTTGTTGCAGGGGTTTTGATATCTTCAGGTAGCATGTTCAAGATCCTGTATTTACCTTCAGCCAACATTCAGACCATGCTGGGAATGGTAGTACTCAACTTTGTATTCCTGCCCCTATTCTTTTACCAGCTTTACAAGCAATCTATTGCGAAAATGTCATAGCTTAAATATCATTTTCAACCAAAACCACGGCCTCGGTTCGTGGCTTTTGGGGTTTAATAAAAAGGTATATTTACGTTATGTACAAACTGGTGCTCTGTATTTTATTGCTCTTGCAAACGTATTCACTAGCTGGGCAAGAAGACAATTCTATTCAACCTGATTCGGTAATAATATACAGGCTACCACCATATAGGCATTATCTTGTTGGTGTTAACTGTGACCGTTTGAAGAAAATGCCCGACTTATCAATTAAAAGAATAACTAATCAAAATAAAATACGAAAGGCTTATAAAAAGCTAAATGATTTATCTGTGTTAGTAGCAGATACTTCTTTTAAAACTATAGATAGTAGAGTGCTTATTGTCTTTAAACATAAGGACATTATTTTACGTGAGGTCTGCGGAACAGCAATGACAAACATGATGCAAGTCGACGGCAGAGTATATCGAATTGATAGTTACCTTGAACATTACCTATTCCAAGAGTAATCATTGGTGTGATTTCAACTTGTATCACGATTTATTGCAGCGCTCTTCTTAACGAAAAAGTCTAACCTACATATAACCCGCCTGGCATACAAATTCACTTTCAGAAACAAGACAGATTTGTGCGCTCATCCACTTCAAACAAACGTTTGCACTCCTTCTAGTGCTCCTTTATGAACAGACATACAAAAAAGTCATTTTTTTTTGCTTAATTCGCAGGAAATCATCCCTTCAAATTGGCTACAGGTAAGATAATTGTTATAACAGCTCCATCGGGCTCAGGTAAGACCACACTAGTAAAGCGACTGCTGGCTTCCTGCCCGCAACTGGCTTTCTCCATATCTGCATGCACACGCACACCAAGACCGGGCGAGGTACATGGTAAAGATTATTACTATTATACCGAAGCGGAATTCAAACAGCTGATCCTTGAAGATGCTTTTATAGAGTGGGAAATGGTGTACACAGGCAAATACTATGGCACACTAAAGACCGAATTGCAGCGCATATGGGATAATGGCCAGTCGCCATTGGTAGACATTGATGTGCAGGGAGCATTAGCCATCAAGAAGAAATTCCCCGGCATAACCCGTACTATCTTTATTGAAGCACCATCTATAGAAGAGTTGAGGAAGAGATTGATAGCCCGCGGTACTGAAACCGACCATACCCTGGAAGAAAGGATAACAAAGGCAGAAGAAGAGCTCAAATTCGCCCCTCAGTTTGAAAGGATCATCATTAATGAAAACCTGGATACAGCAACTACAGAACTGATGCAGGTAATAGAGGATTTTACGGGCTGCTAGGTTCATTGACCAATGATATAAAATAATTACTTTTGAGTAGCATATTACAAACATGGCCAAAAAGCAAAAAAGTACCTCCCAGTCCGACCTTCACAATAACATTGAACCCGTAGCAACACAGGATGAACTTGTAGTTGACCCCGCTGCACCGGCAATGTCTTTTTCTATATACGATTTTAAGGTGCAGGCTATTATTGTAGCCCTCCTTGCATTCATATTTTATATCAATACCTGGTCTAACGAGTTCGCGCATGATGATGGTATCGTTATCGTAAAGAATGAATTTGTGCAGGAGGGTTTTGCCGGCATTCCCAGCATTTTTACCGAAGACGCCTATGCCAGCTACTACCGTCAGTTGAATACCGTTAACCAACTTTCAGGTGGCCGTTACAGACCTTTGTCTATCGCCACTTTTGCTATAGAGCAGCAATTTTTTGGAGCTGTTCCTAAAGACAAAGTAGACAGCGTACTTGCAATGAATATTTCTTATGGTATACGTGGCCCGGCCGAAAAGAAGCTGGTGTTCAACATGCACATCAGGCATTTGTTCAATGTATTCTGGTACATGGGCCTCGCAGTAGTGTTGCTTTACTTCCTGCGCTACATCATATTCAGGAACAACCCCTTAATGGCGTTGATAGCTACAGTGCTGTTCACCATTCACCCTATTCATACCGAGGTAGTAGCCAACGTAAAGAGCCGCGATGAGATCATGTCGCTCTTCTTTATGTGCCTTACTTTCATCCTTGCTTTTAAGTATGAAGAGAACAGGAAACAATATGGTTTTCTTGCCGGCGCATTGGTTTGTTTCTTCCTGGCTTTCTTATCTAAAGAGTACGCAATTACAATGGCTATACTCTTGCCTTTGTCGTTCTTCCTATTCAGAGACTACCCTATTAAGAAGAGCATCATCCGCACCATACCCTATATGCTGGTGATATGTTTGTACATATACATCCGTATAAGAATGGCCATACATGTGGCAGGTATTGAAGACAGCGCTAACATGTCTATTCCCGAGATCATGGATGCAATAAAGTCGACAGGTGTTAATGCTGATAAAGAGGTATTGAATAACCCATACTTCTTTGCATCACATTCACAGAAGATCGCTACAGAGATATCTACTACGCTCAACTACCTCAAACTGTTGATATTCCCGCACCCGCTTTCTGCCGATTATTCTTATAACAGTATCCCTTATAAGTCATTCGGAGATATACAGGTGTGGTTGTCTATCATCATTCACCTGGCTATAATGGGCGCTATGTTTGTATTTGTATTCGTAAAGAAGCAATACAAAATATTTGGCTTTGCTATTGCTTTCTACATGTTGCACTTGTTGCTGGTCAATAACCTGGTCTTCAACATTGGTGCTACTATGGGCGAACGTTTGATATTCCATTCATCTGTTGGTTTCTCCATGGTGGTGGCATACCTCCTGGTAAAGGGTATGGACTATATAAAGCCTTTAGCTACTGCACAAATGGCACTTGCCGGCTTGATGGGCGTTATTATTATACTGTGCGGTTTCAAAACCATAACCCGTAACATGGACTGGAAAAACGATAAGTCCCTGTTCTTTCAAGATATTAAAACGGTTCCTAACTCCGTACTTGTAAATGGCAACGTAGCGGCAGCCATGATCACCATGAGCGATCTGGAGAAGAACGAAAAGATAAAGAATGAGCTGCTTCATAAATCTATAGGCTTACTAGGTAAGGCAATTGAAGTACATCCTAAATTCGTGGCAGGATTCCTTAACAGGGGTATTGCTTATTACAAACTCGGGCAATTAGATAGCGCAAAAATGTGCCTCGACAGTGTACGGGCCAACTACCCTAACTATCCTAGTCTGAAAACCCTGTATACCCTGCTGGGCGATTACCATATGAAAAATGGCTGGAACAATTATGGTCAGTATGGCAAATACCCCGAGGCTATTAAAGAATTTCAAATGGGTATAGAGATCGATTCTACCAATGCCGAGTTATGGTACAACCTCGGCGGTGCATACTTCTCTAACAAACAGTATAATGAGGCCATAAACGCCTGGAATATGACCTTGAAGCTTAATCCGAACCATAACCAGGCTAAACAGGGCATGGGCGCAGCAATGGGCTTTTTACAACCACAGGCAAAACAGCAGCCACTACCAGCAGCTAGTGCACCTAAGAAATGACGCATGAAAATAGGCTCACCCGCAACCGCATAGAGATACTGCTCATTTTTGCGCTGTATCTCTTTGTGTTGCCAAGGGCATCTATGGACTATGACATGAATTATTGGCGCATATGGGCGTTGCACATTCATGAACATGGACTTACCGGTGCTTACGATGGTGGGGTTATCAATTACTTCCCAGTATACATTTACGGGTTGTATGTTTTCGATCTCATTCAAGGCTCAGCCGCCAACATCACTGCGCAGATCAGCGACATTAAAATGCTGTTTGTTTTTTTCGACTTCCTC